>JAYSRS010000145.1:0-17796 GCA_043720935.1 Saprospiraceae bacterium | reverse complement strand
AATTTATTGGGCAATGGGGCAAAAATCGTTTTTTCAAAGGTGACATCTCTAATCATATCGCCGCCAAATTTGTAGGGCGGCATGGCATTCAAATATTTTTCTTTTCCATACAAAACGCCGACGCCCGTTGGCCCAAACAGCTTATGCGCCGAAAAAACAAGGAAATCAATGTCGAGTTTTTGTACATCGAGTAGGTGCGTTGTGCTGCTTTGTGCGGCGTCAATAAGGACTGGAATGTGTTGTTTATGCGCTTTCGCAATGATTTTTTTTATCGGATTTATTGTCCCCAAAGTGTTTGAAATATGCGTAATCGCTACGATTTTAGTGTGTTTATCTAGCAATTTATCTAATTTATCTAATTCTAACACCCCCTCAGTATTCATGGGAATAACGCGCAATTCGGCCTGTTTTATCAGACAAATTTGTTGCCATGGAATCAAATTCGCATGGTGTTCCATCGCCGAAATCACCACATTGTCTCCTGCATTTAATTGAGGTAAAACAAAACTTTGCGCCACCAAATTGACCCCCTCAGTAGCTCCGCTTGTGAAAATAATTTCATGCGTAAATTTAGCATTTACAAAGGATTGTACTTTTTTACGTACCCCTTCATACGCATTCGTCGCTTGCACCGCAATCGGGTAAATGCCACGATGAATGTTCGCATTTTGCTGCACATAAAACTGCATTTCAGCTTGAATCACCGACTTTAATTTATGGGTTGTAGAGGCAGAATCAAGGTAAACCAAGTCGGGATGATGCTTGAAAATGGGGAATTTATTTTTAATAGATTTCAAATTTTAGATTTCAGATTCCAACATGGCCCACTGATTAGAGTGATTAGACTGATTTACACTGATTTTTTCTTTGTACATATAAAAAATCAGTGTAAATCAGTCTAATCATTCCAATCAGTGGGCCATTGAGATTAATTTAAAGAAACTCATTTTTAGCCTTCACTAACGCCCCCATAATGCTCAACGCAATTTCTCGCGCTGATTTAGCATTGATATTAACGCCGACGGGTGCATTAATTTTATTGATTTCTTCTGACGAAAAACCCGCTTCGGTCAAGCGTTTGACGCGTTTTTCGTGCGTTTTTTTGCTGCCCAAAGCCCCAATATAGGCTACTTTTGAGCGCAACAACAGGTGCAAGGCTTGGTCGTCAATTTTAGGGTCATGTGTCAATAAAACGACATAAGTGTAGGCATTTAGTGAAATTTCGGGCAGAATTTCGGCGGGCCAATCGACGTGTAAAGCATTCGGCGGTGTTGTAAAATCGGTTTTATGGGCAAAAATGCCGCGTGGGTCAATAACAGTCGTTTCAAAACCAAAATAATGCGCGAGATGCACCAAATCCACCGTGATATGTGCCGCACCAATAATCACTAAATGATGCTTTGGCGGAAAAACTTGGGCAAACCATTTGTGGTTATCAGCCGTTTCAAAAGTCTTAGTTTTGCGTTGTTGATACGTGTCATAAGCTGTATTTACCAACAAATCATTCCTAAGTAATTCATCATTTGTCAATAATGTAGGGTCTTCAAATATTTTTTCATTGAAAATATCAGCAAACAGTTTTTCATTGATACTATCCGTAACAACTTCGTGCGTATTTGGCAAAGTCAACAAATGTTCGGCTTTACTATCACTTAGCTTTGTCAACAAAACCGCGCCTTCATTTTCGGCTAAGCACCCCCTCAGTATTTCCCACATTTTACGCTCATGTAACCCGAAAAATGGTTCAATAAACACCTCAATCGAGCCGCCGCAACTCAATCCGACTGCCCACGCTTCATCGTCAGAAACGCCAAAACTGACCAATTTAGGCGTGTTTTCTAGCAAAACGGCTTGCGCAAGCCGCACAACCGCCCCTTCAACGCAGCCGCCCGATACCGAACCCGACATCGTGCCGTCTTCCGAAATCAGCATCATCGAACCAATCGGACGCGGGGCTGAACCCCATGTTTGCGTAACGGTTGCCGTCGCAAATTTTTGGTTTGTGGCGATTAATTGATTGATTTTATTTAATAATTCGTACATCCTTTTTAGTTTTAGTAATCATCGTCATCATCATTCCCATCAAGATTCATTTTAGCCCCTTTTAACTCACTCAAAGCATGAAAATCACGTTCTTTTTGCGCGACTTCAATACCTTTTTTGTAGGTTTCCAAGGCATTGTGAGGTTCGTTTTTGCGCTCAAACAACTTGCCCAAATGATAATATAAGCCCACATACTGAGGGGTCGTTGCTTGCAATTTTTGGTAAAAATCCAAGGCATTGGCGTCGTCTCCTGCCGATTCATACTCTTTTGCAATGGCAAAAAGCAAAAAAGGCTCATTAGGTTGCGCTTCTAAAAACGTAAATAATTTATCTAAACGGCTCATTTATGTTTGAATTAAAAATTAAAAATTAAAAATTAAAAATTAAAAATTAAAAATTAAAAATTAAGACGCGTTGACAATTTTAGCGGTGGCGTTTTTTTTGTCATTCAGGAGGAATCTCTATTGTGTAGTTTAGTCTATGCACACACAATAGAGATTCCTCCTGAATGACAAAAAAACGCCGCTAAAATTATCTAAGGGGCAAAATCAAAAACGCGTTGCCCCTTGTCCGACGTTATCAAAAATAACCATTTCGTCTTCGCAAAGCGATTGTAACTCATTGGTTATTAAGTTTTTAACTTCATTTTTGATAAAATCGGGGTACAATAAATGTAAGTTCGGCCCAGCGTCTAAACTGAAATAAGCGGGCAATTTTGTTGCTTCGCGCCACTCCCTCAGTATGTCAATCATGCGTAACGTATTGGGTTTCAATAAAGTAAAACTTGGGCTACTCGTCATCATCAACGCGTGAAGCGACATTGCTTCATCTTCTGCAATTCGTCCAAACGTCTCCACATCGCCCGACCGTAAGGCCGACACAACTGCCGTCATACGGGCGTGTGCTTGCTGATAACGCGGGGCGGCAAACGGATTGTTGTCCATCAAACCATGTCCCATACGGCTTGAAACAGATTTTTCACCGCGACTTGCAATCAAAATCGTATCGTGATATGTTTTAAAAACGTCTTGTATATCGGCCTCAAAACCAACAGCGTATTCATCATTTGACCCTTCAATTTCTGGACAAACGCCCCAAGCGGCCATCGTCGGAAACACCGAACGGCACGCACTACCCGAACCTAAACGGGCAATGATTGAGGCTTTTTTGAAAAATTCGACCCCCTCAGTATTTTGAGGTTTCGGCACTACGTTCGGGGAACTTTCAAAGTTCCCCGAACGTTTTACGCCATCCGAAATCGCCTGTTCCATTTCGCAAAGGCACAAGGCCAAAGCACTCATCGAAGACGCTGACGAAGCGATACCTGCCGAATGTGGAAATGAATTATGGCTTGAAATATTGAGTTCATAATCCGTCAAAAACGGAAAAATGGGCAGAATAGAGCGTAAAAACTTCAATTGTTTCAATCGAAAAGCCTCATTTTCTTGATTTTCAAAGAGAAAATGAAGCGCAATGTCGTTATGTGTGTCGCTTTTACTTTTTTGGACAAAATGGAGCGTCGTCTCCGTAAATGCTTTGTCGAGCGTAAAACTGATATTCGGATTGCGCGGCAACTGAACGCCGTGCTTGCCCCAATATTTGATAATCGCTATGTTTGATGGGCTGCGCCAACTGATTTTTCCTTCGTGAATCATATAGATTTGATTGTGTACACATAGGCATCTAGCTTTTTGTCTAGTTTTTGTCATTCAGAAGGAATCTCTATTTTGTGGTTTATCGTACCCACAAGATAGAGATTCCTTCTGAATGACAAAACCCGTTACGACAACACTAGACGATAGAGATTCCTTCTGAATGACAAAACCCGTTACGACAACACTAGACGATAGGGATTTCTTCTGAATGACAAAAACTAGACAAAAAACTAGACGCCTATGTATTAGTGAAAAATTAAAGTATGTTAATAAACTACATTTTATAAACCCGTCCTTCACCCGCTTTTAGTTCGGGCAACGTAATATATAAACTGCTTTTTATCAATAAGTTATGTTGATTTTCGGTTTCTTCCAACGTTGAAAATTGGAGGAAAAAAGATTGATAATCGCTAAAATAGGGAGGGGGTGGTATTTTGATATTTTTAGCTACGTTGACAGTATCTAAATTGACGACGAACATAAAATCACCAATTGCCCAAGCCACAACGCCTTTATTTTCGGATAAATCAGGATATAAAAGCCATTGATTCTCAACGTTTTGAATCAAATCAAGAATTGAATCCGCAAAACGACGCATACGGTCAAGTCCTTTGAAAAGCGGTAAATTATAGCCCCAATGGTACGTGCCATGCGTCGCATTTTTACCTTTATCCAAGTGAAAAACGTACAATTTTGTATAATATTCGTTAGAAAAAGGCATCGGATGCGGGTCGCGTTGCTCAAAACCTAAGGCCATGTAACTCGGCATTTCGGTCAAAAATAAACCGACAAAAAGCCGTGCTTCGTTGCCCCGCAAATAGAACGCATCGAAACGCGGGTCGTCTTTGTCTGCCGTCATTATCGTAAACGCGGGGGCAACGGAACGGTTGTGAAGAACAGACACATATCTTCCAAACTCATACATAAAACGTTCAGAACCAACGACCATGCTTTGTAAATCGCCCAAAGTCGCCTCCGCTTCCGTGCGTTCCAAATGGTCAATTTCATCACCATAAGCCATCGTATCAGGCGGTGCGAGGAAGGTTTCGGCGAAGTTTGCGAAGTAAGGCACGTTATTTTCTCGACGAATATGGTTTTTAATATACCGTAAAATATCGTAATATTTATCCGCTATCGCAGGTACACCCGACGGCTGCATTTGCACGTGTGCCATGTCGCCACGCATGAAATCAAAATTATATAACTGCTGTACTTTCGCAAAATGCCGCGCTACATACATGTACGCTTCTGGACGTGGTTTTGAGAAATCAATTTGCCAATCAGCGTTGTCGTCAAGGTTTTCGTAGAGTTTATAACGCGTCAACGGCCCAAAAACGCGGCTAAATTCAACAGGCTTCGTGATTTCAAAATCACGCCAAATTCTGCCGCGTTCGTCCGTCACCATAGACCCCTCAGTATCAGACACTTTCAGACCACGATACGGCGGTGCCATCGTTGCGGGAACAGTTTCAAAATGATGCTCATATAACCATTGAATCAATGCCTCACGTTGCAACAAACGCCGCCCGTACTCCGACGGCTCGCCAAACATGATTTTCAGACGGCGCGTTTCACCGAATGTGTCAGAGAAAAACTCGGTACAAGTCGGCGGCATCAAATGCGGATAGCGATTAATCAAATAATCAAAAATCGTTTCTTCGACAACAAGATGTAAATTATTATCTTGTCTAGTTATTTGATTGTCAATGCGTTGCAACCATTCAAACAAACGCGGATTCGCTAAAACTTGCTCCGAAAAACGGTCGGTATGTGGAATAACATCCATTCCAATCAACTTTCCAAGCGCGTGTAAAATGTTTGTTACAACCTTTAATTGCTTTTCAACCGAATCCAAATGCGGCATTGCGTGGTACAATTCGTCGCTAAAAAATTCCGCATTGATGTGCCAACTCGCCACGCCATACAAACTAGCCACGACACCAGGTTCCCAAATCGGTAGCAAATGCACAACGTTTTGTGCCTTCGGCAACGTCATCGCGTACTTTACAACGTTCCAAAACGTGCCAATTGTCCGAACATTGACGCCCACCATATTCGCCGAACGCAACCAGTTACCTGCTTTTGAATCGGACGGAGACCCCTCAGTATTCGGCGTCGAGTTTTCGGTTTTCAACGGCGAGGGAACGGTATTTTCAGGATTAAAAACGTCGTAAAAACGATGGCCTAATTTCTTTTGCAAAATATAAAGGGCATGAGCCGTTTGCATCGCAACGACTTCGGAAGGCGGCACACCTTGAATAAAAGACGCGTTGTGCGTCATGTAAGCACTCACGTTTGCTTGCGATAAATACGTCATTCTCGTTGTTGTTTAGTAGCTCCTTCTATTTGGAAAAAGGTAGAATTTAATGTCTCAAATAATTGATTGTCAAATAATTATGGGTAAAAATATTTTTTATGTTTCTACGAGTCTGCTTATTTTATAGTTAAAACAACTGTTGTCAAAAAGCGGTCTAATTGGGCAATAAATTAATAAAAAACGACTTATTTCGCTTAAACGTATCCCCCTTAGCCTTACATAAAAAGCGTTGTGTATCAATTATGAAGGGGCGAAACTATTAAGAAAGCGTTAAATTTTTATAGTGAAAGGGTAAAGAAGTTTGGATTTGTCAGAATGTGGCTTTATCTTTGTTGTCAGATGAGTTAAAGTTGTATTATTTGTGAATATCATTAAGTTCGTTTCTTCTCCTATTATTTCCGATTCATGTCCGATTTTAGAGTGATTCCTTTCTGCCATTCCCGCCTTGAGAGATTAAGAAAATAATTCATTAGTCACCCGTTCGTATTTTTTATCATTTTTTTTATTTCATTTTTTCAATTTTATTTGATGAATATTTTTGTTGCAAAACTCAGTTTCAGCACCGACAGCGCGGGGTTGAGAGCTGCATTTGAGCAATTCGGCGAAGTCGAAGCTGCTAACGTTATCATGGACCGCGAAACTGGTCGCTCAAAAGGCTACGGTTTCGTTGAAATGAACGACGAAAAAGAAGGAGACGCAGCTATCGCGGCTCTTGACAATACTGAAATTGACGGCAACACTGTCGTTATCAAGAAAGCTGAACCACGCGAATCTCGCGGTGGTGGCGGCGGCGGCAGTCGCGGTGGTGGCGGCGGCTTCGGCGGCGGCAATCGTGGCGGCGGTGGCGGCTACGGCGGCGGCGGTGGTGGTAATCGCGGCGGTGGCGGCGGTTATGGCGGCGGCGGTGGCAACCGTGGCGGTGGCGGTGGTTATGGCGGCGGCGGCGGAGACCGTCCACGTCGTGACGACAACGACCGTAACAGCCGTTGGTAATCAATCGTTAAGATATTAACTTTTGTTTTTGTATAAAAATGGCAGAACGTTGTAACGACGTTCTGCCATTGTTTTTTTATGCAGGTTCTTTTCTAATTGCTGTCAAAATCAATAATAAATGCTTCTTTCATAGATGTTTGTCTTTAAAATTTCAGATAAAACGGTTTGCTTATGTCAAAATACTGAGGGGGCTCGCAAAACACAAAAGTAAAAGAGATGTGTAATTACAAACAGGAAAGCCTTTTTTTAGTGACAAAAGGCCGTTTTTACTGAGGGGGTAGCCCTGTTGTTAAAAATAGCTTGTTTATCAAATGGTTTTAAATTTCATGTTTGAGATTTAGATAAAATATCGGAATCATTGGTTACTTATCGTATTGCGGCGTAGCTGCAAAATCTCGGTAATATAGCTCATGAATACACGATTTTAAATGCGGTGTAACCGCAAAACAAACGGTTTTGCGGTTACACCGCGTAAAAAAATGGTGGTTTATTTGAATATTACCGAGATTTTGCAGCTACGCCGCAGTACGATAATTAACCGATTAATCCGCAAAATATTTGTTTGCAAGAGAAAATACATTTAGTTTTGACCATTAGTTTTGACCATTATTTTTGACAACATAAAATTTGATAACTCAATCTATTCACTAATCATGCAATATCTCCACGTTTATAAAGAAATTGTCGCCAATTATGGCGAAATAGCACAGGCACTGAAAAAATTAGGGTTTCAAGATGTGTCAACAGAAAAACATTTTCGACTTGTCAATGCCCCTCTCAATTCAGAGGTGAAGCTACCTGCAAGGCCGCTCGATGCCCTTTTTTCTAAGGCTAATTTAGCAGGGTATTCATATCAACTTTATATGCAAGGCGTCATTGAAGAGTATGATGATTTTGCGAAATTAATTGAGAAAAACCGCTTGGCTCATACTGCTCGTGTTGCAGCATAAATATCCCGTTTCCCCCCTATGGCATGAAAATAGTTTCACCCAAAAGCCGTGTGTTCAACCGAATGCACGGCTTTTTCCTTGATGTACTAAAACGCGTTATTTTTTTTAAACAACGCTTTTTTTTACGAATCTTTATACATTTGCCCTAAATTTTAAAACAAAAATAAAAACATTTTTGATAATTTTGACTGTAAACTATTGATAAACAAACGTTTAGAGGACTATTAGCTACTTTTAAATCAGAACATCACAGAGCTTTTTAAAACAAAAAATTTTACTAATTTTTCAGAAAAATACATGGCAAAGAATCTTCTCATCGTCGAATCGCCCGCAAAAGCGAAGACAATTGAAAAAATATTGGGCGCGGATTTCAAGGTCGTCAGCAGTATGGGCCACGTCCGTGACCTCGAAAAAGGCGGCATCGGGGTTGACGTAAAAAACAACTTTAAACCGAATTACGCCGTTACGCCCGACAAAGTTAAACTCGTCAGTCAACTCAAAGCCGAAGCCCGGAATTCGCAAGAGGTCTGGCTCGCAACGGACGAAGACCGCGAAGGCGAGGCTATCTCTTGGCATTTGTGCAAAGTGTTAGGTCTCGACGAGCGGATTACTAAACGCATTGTGTTTCGTGAAATCACAAAACCCGCTATTCTTAAAGCGGTTCAAAATCCTAGAAATGTGGACTTAAATCTCGTTGATGCCCAACAAGCACGGCGTGTTTTAGACCGTTTGGTAGGCTTTGAATTGTCCGAATTGTTGTGGCGTAAGGTCAAAGGCGGTTTATCGGCAGGCCGTGTTCAGTCAGTGGCCGTAAAATTGGTGGTCGAAAGAGAACGCGACATTCAAAAACACGATGCCAAGCCTTATTTCAAGATTGACGCGGAATTTGAGGTCAAAAACGCGCAAGACCGCATCGTAAAACTCAAAGCGGAGTCGCCTGAACGCTTCGATACGGAGGGAGGAGCTAGAGCTTTTTTGGAAAAATGTCGAAGTGCGGCCTATCAAATCCGCAAAATTGATGTGAAACCGACAAAACGCAAGCCGACTGCCCCGTTTACAACCTCGACTTTGCAACAAGAGGCAAGCCGTAAATTGGGTTTTTCGGTGAACCGCACAATGTCGAACGCGCAACGTTTGTACGAAGCAGGACACATTAGCTATATGCGTACCGACTCGACAAATTTGAGTGAAACGGCTTTGGCGGCAATTGCAACGGAGATTGAAACCAAATTTGGTAAGCAATACGTGCAAACGCGGCGTTTCAAGACGGGTAAAGATTCGGCACAAGAGGCACATGAGGCGATTAGACCGACTTATATTGAAAAGCAAAATGTGGCGCAAGACCGCGACGAACAACGCTTGTACGAATTGATTTGGAAACGGACAATCGCTTCGCAAATGGCGGACGCTGAATTGGAAAAAACAGTCGTTGATATTGGCATTTCGACGCAACCGACGGCGAAATTGATTGCCGAAGGCGAAGTCATTAAGTTCGACGGCTTTTTGAAGGTCTATTTGGAATCGAAAGACGACGATGAGGACGATGCGAAAGGCGTTTTACCCCCCCTCAGTATCGGGCAGATTTTGGCCTTCGATGTGATGACGGCAACGCAAAAATTCACGCGGCCTCCCGCACGTTATACGGAAGCGGCTTTGGTGAAAGATTTGGAGGAAAAAGGCATTGGTCGTCCTTCGACTTATGCACCGACGATTTCTAAAATCATGGAAGAAAACCGTGGGTATGTCGAGAAAGTAACCCGAGACGGTTTGCCCCGCGCTTTTGAAGTCTTGACTTTGGCAAAAGACAATAAGATTTCGACCAAAAACGCGACGGAAATGACGGGTGCGTTGAAAAATCATCTCGTTCCAACGGATATGGGGATGCTCGTTGTTGACTTTTTGGATAAGCATTTTGACAATGTAATGGATTACCGTTTCACTGCCGAAGTGGAAAATCAATTGGACAGCGTGGCCGATGGTAAATTGGATTGGACGAAATATTTGAGTGGTTTTTATGAGCCTTTTCACGCCGACGTTGAGCGCACCCGTGCAGAAGCCGAGCGCATGACAGGCGAACGCGAGCTAGGTTATGACCCTGAAACAGGGCGTACCGTTCTTGTCAGAATGGGTAAATACGGGGCTGTTGCTCAAATCGGTGCGCCCGATGAATTGGCCGAAGGCGAGAAACCGACGTATGCGAATCTTCAAAAAGGACAAAGCATTGAGTCAATTTCATTGGTTGAAGCCTTGAAATTGTTTGACTTGCCTAAAAATATTGGGGCTTTTGAAGGCAGTGATGTCATTATCGGCATCGGTCGTTTTGGCCCTTATGCGAAGTTTGGGGAGACATTTGTCTCGATTCCAAAAGACGAAGACCCCCTCAGTATTTCCCTCGAACGGGCGGTGGAATTGTATGAAGAAAAGCGTGCGGCAGATGCCCCTGTGTTTATGTATAAAAATTCGGCGGTGACTAAAGGAACAGGTCGTTTTGGGCCGTTTATCAAGTACGACGGTATGTTTATCAACGTTCCACGTCGTTTTGACATTGAAACCTTGACGCTCGATGAAGCGATTGAGTTGATTGAAGCGAAGGTCGAAAAAGAAGGCAACCGCTTTATTCACAATTGGGAAGCCGAAAAACTGTCCGTTCAAAATGGTCGTTGGGGCCCGATGATTGTTTTTGGCAAAAACAAACCGTTTTCGCTCAAAGACGATGGTAAAAAATTGACGGCAGAAGAAGCAGCTAATTTGACGTTGGAACAAGTCAAAAAGTTCGTAGAAGTCGAGATTCCAAACGCTTTTGTCAAAAAAGAAAAGAAACCTGCGGCAGCAAAGGCAGATGCAAAACCTGCGGCGAAAAAGCCTGTTGCGAAGGCTGCACCGCCGAAGAAGAAATAAGATTTGGTTATTGGTTATTTAAAAACCGCCTTGCAACACGTGTTCGCAAGGCGGTTTTTGGGTTTTATACTGAGGGGGTATCAAAACACAGGCTAAGCCATTATTTTTCGAGAACGCTCTTTGGCCTGTACATCTAATGATTTTATAATCTCAACATCGGTTTGAAAACCAAAAAGGCGGCTTATTTCGGCTTCTCTTGTTTGAATCACAATTTTTAGGACGTAGTTTTTACCGATTGAAGCGCGTTCTAATTTTTCAATAGCATCTTCTAAGGTTTCATTATCGCCTTGAATTTTTACGGGAACGGGCATTCCTTCACAATGTTCTTTTAAAAAACCATCAATGCCCGCATTTCTTTGAACAGGGAAAGCGTTGATGCTTTGCAATAAACTTAACTCTTTTTCAGTTTTTTCTAAATAGTCATTAACGCCTTTATTGAGTAAATTCGATTCAGTGATAATCATGTCGTAAAGCCTTGAATGGGCTAAATCAACGGCATCTTTTGAGACATCAATGCCGATGTATTGCCGTTTCAAGGACTTTGCAGAGACGCAAGTTGTGCCGCTTCCGCAAAAAGGGTCTAACACCACATCGCCTTCGTCACTTGCTATCGTGATGATTTGATTCAACAACAGAACGGGTTTTTGCGTCGGATAGCCCGTTCTTTCTCTGGCTTTTGGATTCAAGTAAGGTATCTCCCAAACATCGGATAAAGGGACGCCTTTCTTCTCTTTTCCTAGAATTACGTTACCGTTTTCGTCTCTTTTATAAATGGATTTACCATTTGATGTCTTTTCGCGGTCTTGCAAAATTTGGTCAAGATTAGTCGTTGCCGAATAATCTGTATAAAGTGTATTGAATTTAAAATCATTTGTTTTAGAATAAAAGAAAATAATTTGATGGGCGTTTAATAAACCTTTTTTTGAATTTGACCACCGTTTATAGGCCCAAACGATTTCACTTTGAAAATTATCTTTACCAAAAACTTTATCCAACACAAGGCGAATGTTGTGCGAAGCCGTTTTATCGCAATGAAGGAACACGCTGCCCGTATTTTTCAACGTCCGCAAACATTCGATTAACGTCTGTTCAATCAGTTCTAAATACACATCTAGGGAAGCATATTTATCATCAAATTGATATGTTTTTGAATTGTCTCGATTGGTCAGCATGTGCTTTTTTTGCGTAAAGAAAGGCGGGTCGAAATACACCAAATCAACGCTTTCGGCTTTGATGTCTTTGAGTTTTTCGACGCAATCGCCGTGAATGATTCTGTTGATGTCCATGCTTAGAAAATGATGAATGGTAAATTATAAATGATGAATTTTCAAACGACTGATTATCAATTAATAGCAAGTTGAAATTGTTTACATTTCAATTTCTAAAAGGCTTTTTTCGTTCGCAATGTCCGTTAAAATAGTTTTCAAATCAATGCCTGTGTATTGGTGCAAATAATCCCAAGCTGCTTCTCCACCATAATATTCACCGCCAACACCTAAATAAAGCGTTTTTAATGTTTGTTGAATGCGAATAGCTTGTTCTCGTTGTGGATAATAAAACATGATTCTAATGGGTTTAAAACCGTGTGCTTTTATCACTTGAACGCGTGTATGCTCCTTTGTAATGTGGTCGCCGTCGGTCGTTGCATCGCGCCATTTAACTTCTAAGGCATCGTTGCCGTTTAGAAAGTCTATTTCAAACGTTTTAGGTTTTTGCCCAATTGTATTTGCTATTTTGGTTTTTATCCCTTCGGGAAATTTATAATTCAAACACAAGGTTGCCACATCTTCCAAAAACGAACCTGCATATTTGTATAAAAAACGTCCTGTATTTTGATAAGCATCAATCAATTGCCCATCTTTTTGCGTAATGCCTAAAATGCGATAAATTAAATAATGACTTGTATCATCAGCCTTCATTTCTTCGGTTCTTGCTTCTATTTTGCTCTTAAGATTAGCTGAATATATATCAGCTAACTGCTTTATTTTCTGTTTTAATTCTTCCATTTTTTAATTAATTTGGACAAATGTAGTACGTTTTAGGCGTTTATACTGAGGGGTCTTGCTTTAATTTTAAAAATCAAAAAACCGCTTTGCAACACGTGTTCGAAAGGCGGTTTTTCGGTTTTATATTAAGGGGTCTTTTTCAACTCGTTCCTTTCTTGAAAATTGATTGTCAACCATTTCCCTAATCATTTGTTCACCTTTTATATTCTTAAAAAAATCATACAACACCCTTTTAAAAAATGAAAAAAGTATTTAAAATCATCGGCTCTATTTTATTGACCCTTATCGTTTTGCTTGTTATATTCCTTGGCGGGGCTTATGTCAAATACAATGAAAAAAAGCCCGTCGGCGTGAAAGGCGAAAAGGCCGAGGCATTGGCGCAAAAAATGATGCAAGCGGTCAATAAAACGGCTTGGGATTCGACGGCTATCATTGCTTGGACATCGCGGTCGGGCAACAGCTACGTGTGGGACAAGCAACGGAATTTGGTGCAAGTGTCGTCGAAAGACAGTAAAGTTTTGTTGAATGTTTATAAGCAGTCGGGTAAAGTTTGGGATAAGCAAACGGAAGTGACCGCCGCCGAAAAAGTCCAAAAAAGCGTTCAAAAAGCCTATAAAGCCTTCATAAACGATGCGTTTTGGCTCAATCCCATTGTTAAGATTTTTGATGCGGGAACGGAACGCAGCCTTGTCACTTTGGCCGATGGTAGGGAAGGGTTGCTTGTCTCTTATACGTCGGGCGGCGTGACGCCTGGCGATACTTATTTATGGCTTGTGGATGCAAACGGCATGCCGACGGCGTGGAAGTTATGGGTCGGCATTTTACCGCTTGGTGGCTTAGAAATCAGTTGGGACAATTGGATAGCGTTGCCGACAGGCGCGAGAATCGCCACGGGACATACCATAAAATCAACAAGTATCTCGACGCCGATAACGAATATTGTGTCTGCACCCGATGTGAAAACGTTGGGTTTTTACTCTAATTTGTTTGCGAATATTCAATAAAGTGTTGACTTTGAATATTTCAATTTACTTCAATTTTCTGCCAAACAACGTTGTCATTGCGAGGAGGCACGACGAAGCAATCTTTAAGATTTTAGCACGATATTAAACTAAAATGCTCGTTTTTCATTAAGATTCTACAAAAACTCAAACAGATTGCTTCGTCGTGCCTCTTCGCAATGACGACGTCTCTCAATAAAATTTAAGGTAAATTAAGATGTTCGAAGTTATAAAAACATAAATGGGTTAATGATTTCCTAAATCCGCCCCCCCTCAGTATTTTGTGGCATAAAGCCGTACATTTGCCCCGATGTGGCGTGACCTTAAGGTCGCGCTACGTACATACAACGATTTAAAAAACAAACCATGTTTCTACACCTATTCACTGTTCTTTCGATGCTGCTTACAGACCCGACACCGCTTGAATCAGACCTCAAAAGCGGGTCAATTCTCGTTACTATTTCAAATATGCGTTCCACAACGGGCAAAGTCAACGTTAGTTTGTTCAACGCTGCGGCGGGTTTTCCAAGCAGTCCCGACAAGGCCGTGGCGATTCAAAGTGTCTTGATTCCGAGCAATCAAGTGACTTTGCGCTTCGATAATGTCCCGTTTGGGACGTATGCCGTCGCTTGTCACCACGACGAAAACGGCAACGGCAAGATGGACACCAATCTTTTAGGTATTCCGAAAGAAGGCTACGCGGCGTCGAACAATGCGGTTGGGAAATTTTCTGCCCCGAAATTTAGTGAAGCCAAGTTTCCATTTGACGGGGCGGTGCTGTCGGTCAATATCAAAATGTTCTATTGGTAAGTTTGCGCCTGAACGTCGTCGAGGTTTGTAACCTCGACGACGTTTATCCATCGTTTCAAAATTAAAATCTGATTATAAAATGAAAAAAATCACCCTTTCTATCTTGCTGATTATCAGCTATTTATCTGCATTTTCACAATTAACAATCCGCGTTACGTCTGTTCCGACGAACACACCCGTCGATACTAAAATCTACGTGTTAGGCAATTTCAACAATTGGAATCCGAACGACACGACGAAAATTTTGAAACGACAAACGGACGGCTCGTTAGCGATTACGTTTACTCCCTCAGTATCCGCGCTTCAATTTAAGTTTACGCAATACAATTGGACGCCGCCCGAAGGCAACGCGCAAGGCGGTGTCCGTGCGAACCGAACGTTTACCTACAACGGTGGCGTTCAAACCATTGATTTGACGATTGACAGTTGGGAAGGACAGTCAACGACGGGTTCGACGGCAGCGGCAAACGTGCGGATTATTTCCAATGCCTTTTCGATGCCACAACTCGGACGGACGCGCCGCGTGTGGTTGTACCTACCCCCTCAGTATTCCGACACCACAAAGCGTTTTCCCGTCTTTTATATGCACGACGGCCAAAATTTGTTCGACCGCGCCACGTCTTTTTCAGGCGAATGGCAGGTGGATGAAACTTTGAATACATTGGCTTCGCAAGGCGATAAAGGCTGTATTGTGGTTGGCATTGACAACGGCGGCGGGTCGAGAATCGGTGAATATACGCCTTATCGGAACACGCAATACGGTGGGGGAGAAGGTAAAATATACGCGAAATTCCTTGTAGAAACCTTAAAACCGTACATTGACGCCAATTGTCGGACAAAATCAGATAGGACAAACACGGCAGTCGGAGGTAGTTCTTTGGGTGGTTTGATTTCGATGTACATTGCGGCGGAGTATCAAAATGTATTTTCAAAAGCCTTGATTTTTTCACCGTCTTTTTGGTTCGCCGATTCGACTTATACGCAAGTGCAACAGCGCGGAAAGCAGTTTGGAATGCGCTATTATTTTCTAGCGGGAACAAATGAAGACGCAACTTTGGTTTCAAAGGTCAATCAAATGACGACTTTACTGAGGGGCCTTGGCTACACGGATGATGAAATGAAAACGGTCTTAAAAACGGATGGTCAACACGCTGAATGGTTTTGGGCGCGGGAATATGGCGAGGGCTATAAATGGTTGTTCAGAGAAGGCACTTCGGCAACCGACGTTGGCAAAATTGATACAAAAGTCAAGGTGTATCCCAACCCGACAGATTCTGTTTTGCGGATAGAATCGAGTGAAAACCTCGCGTTTGTGAATGTCGAAATCTATGATGTGTTTGGCCGTTTGATGCGTTACGAGGCGTTGCGCAGCGATAAACAAATTGATGTAAATTATTTGAAATCAGGGACTTACATACTGAGGGGTGTCCGTGCAGGGCAGTTGTTGTTTACGGAACGGTTTGTGCGTTATTGAGTAGATAGGCTTGGGCAATCATCGCGGAGGTATAGGATTGCGCGCAGATTTCAAGTTGGATTTTCATTATTTTTAAATTTAAAAGCCGATGAAAACCATAAGTCTTCATCGGTTTTTTATGTTTCAAGGCAAAATGGGCCACTGATTGGCGGGATTAGGCTGATTTACACTGATTTTTTTTCTTGTCTTTCTAAAAAGGATAAAAAAAATCAGTGTAAATCAGCCCAATCTATCCAATCAGTGGCCCATTCAATCAATTAATGCCAAAATCATCCAACATACCCGACAGCAAATCGCCGAATGAAAAAGCGGACTCCAAAATCTCTTTGTTGACGATTTGATATTCGGCCAAACCATGCAAAGCGAGTTCCATAAACGTATAAAATTCTGCTTTGTCTGCCGTCGAACCATCTACTAAACGGCGCAAACCTTCCACTTTTTCAAGTGTTTTTTGGTAGTCTTTTTCGGTCGCATCGTTCAGCAATTCAACGACATTGCCGCCGCTAAAAAACGCCCGAATAATGCCAAACGGGTCTTTATCGGTCTTGCGTTTGAGTTCTTCTGGGTTCGGGAAATATTCCAAAAAAACCGTTTTAATCGCCGTGCTGAACAAGTGCATCGCCACCGCGTAAGGGCCTTCTTGCTCGCCTTCATATACCAATTCTACTTTACCTGTTATGGCAGGAACGATGCCCCAAAAATCGGTCAACCGCGCCGTCGTCTTTTTTTCACCGTTCAAAATCATGCGGCGTTCGGCAGCAGAATAGAGGTTTTCAAGGGCAGAAATGGACAAACGGGCAGAAACCCCGCTTTTTGAATCCACAAATTCCGATTCTCGCGCCGCAAACGACACTTCTTCCAACAAATCCAACAAGACATCGGGGATGGTAATCGCCTTTTTTTGGTCAGCCGTTGGCTTGGCTTCTTGCATCGTAATCGCTTTCGCAATGTCCAAATCTTCGGGATAATGCGTCAGAATTTGGCTTTGAATGCGGTCTTTCAACGGCGTAATAATAGACCCACGATTGGTGTAATCTTCGGGATTGGCCGTAAAAACAAACTGTACATCAAGCGGTAAACGGAGTTTGAAACCGCGAATTTGAATGTCGCCTTCTTGCAAAATATTGAACAGCGACACTTGAATTCGCGCTTGCAAATCGGGTAACTCATTGATAACGAAGATGCAACGGTGCGCCCGAGGCACTAAACCGAAGTGAATCACCCGCTCGTCGGAGTACGGCAATTTCAGATTAGCAGCCATAATCGGGTCAACGTCGCCAATCAAATCGGCCACCGAAACGTCAGGCGTGGCGAGCTTTTCAACGTAGCGTTCCGAGCGGTGCAACCATGCAATCGGTGTGTCATCACCTTGTGCTTCAATCAAATTTTTAGCGAAAATACTGAGGGGTTGCAACGGGTCGTCGTTCAACTCACTTCCTGCCACAATTGGCACATATTCGTCCAAAAAGGCCACCATTTGACGCGCCAAACGCGTTTTGGCTTGTCCGCGAAGGCCCAAAAGCAAGATAGAATGACGGCTCAACATCGCCCGTTCGAGGTCGGGAATGACGGTATGCTCAAAGCCTAAAATCCCTGTAAACGTGGTTTTTTTGGCGTGCAGTTTCTTAATCAAATTGTCGCGGAGTTCC
>JAYSRS010000144.1:0-5856 GCA_043720935.1 Saprospiraceae bacterium | reverse complement strand
AGCAAAAGCTGCCATGAGAATCATCTTTTTCATGTATACCTCCTTATGATTTAGTTAGAAAAAAGGGTGGCTGAATCCAGAGTATGGATGCAAGTTGCAAGCAGTGATTAGCCCTTTCGTTCTTAAATCCCTGCTTTCGATAGGCAACTTGGTGAGCCAAATATAAGTCGCTCCTGCGTTACGAAGGTATTATTTTAGATAAAAAACCGATTTTAACATTTTTTTATGGTCGAAATGACCAAATAAACGCCCCCCTCAGTATCTTTCGCCTTTAAAATTATTTTTTCAAAAGGAATTAAAACAATTCAAAAAATTTCCAAAAGGAAATAATCCAAGTAATTGACATGGGTAAAGCACAGATTAAATTCGGAACGGACGGTTGGCGCGCCATAATCGCCGACGAGTACACAGTTGAGAACGTTCAACGCGTGGCCGAAGCGACGGCTAAATGGATGAAAAACAACAAGTTAAAACGCGTTGTTATTGGCCATGATTGCCGTTTTGCGGGTAAATTATTCGCCGAAACCACGGCGCGGGTCATGGGCGCGCATGGCATCAAGGTCAATATGGCCATTGGTTTTGTTTCAACGCCGATGGTATCGTTGGGCGTTGTGAAAACGAAATCAGATTTGGGCATCGTCATTACGGCGAGCCACAATCCGCCGTCTTACAATGGTTTTAAGCTAAAATCAAGTTTTGGTGGCCCGTCGTTGCCCGCAACAATTGACGAAGTGGAAGCCTTAATTCCAGAGACCCCCTCAGTAAAATTACCGACTTTGTGGGAAATGGAAGAAAAAGGCTTGCTTAAAGTCGTTGATTTGGAAAAAATGTACATTCAACACGTCCGTAAAAATTTTGATTTAAAAACAATCAAAGCCTCGGGCGTCAAAGTGGCGTATGATGCGATGTTTGGCGCGGGTCAACGGGCAATGAAACAGATTTTGCCACGCTCCGTCTTTTTGCATTGCGAATACAATCCAGGCATGGAAGGTCAAGCTCCCGAACCGATTGACCGCAATTTGAAATTATTGGCAAAAACAGTTGCCAATAATCCAAAAATTGGTCTCGGCATTGCAAACGACGGCGATGCTGACCGTATCGGCATGTACGACGAAGATGGCAATTTCGTTGATTCTCACCACATTTTGCTGCTGTTGTTGTTGTATATGCACAAATACAAAAAATTGGACGGCAAAGTCGTTATCACTTTTTCTGTAACGGATAAGATGCGAACGATGGCCAAAAAGTTCAATTTGCCTTGTGAAGTGACTAAAATTGGCTTCAAATACATCGCTGAAATCATGACGCAGCAAGACGTTTTGGTCGGTGGCGAAGAGTCGGGCGGCTTAGCGGTCAAAGGTCACATTCCCGAGCGCGATGGCATTTGGATTGGCTTGATGATTTTGGAGTTTATGGCCGTTTCGGGTAAGTCGTTAAAGGAGTTAATTCAAGAAGTATATAGCATTGTTGGCTCGTTTGCCTCTGACCGCGATGATTTGCATTTGACGGAAGAACAAAAAGTGGCTATTGTAAACAATTGTAAATCAAAGACTTACAAGAAATTTGGTAGCTATAAAGTCGAATCCATCGAAGACGTTGACGGTTGGAAATTCAATCTCGGCAACGACGAATGGGTAATGATGCGCGCTTCGGGTACTGAACCCGTTTTACGTGTGTACGCGCAATCGGCTGACCTCGCGGGGGCAAGAGCCATTTTGGAAGCCACAAAAGCAACCATTTTGTAGTCTATCTATTCTTGATTTTAAGATAATTTTAACGGGAAAAACGTTCATTCAGGACTTACTTAACGGGCGTTTTTCGTCTTAAAACAAGCAACTCGCCTTAGGTAGAACACCTAAAATGAGCCACTAATTGGGCTGATGCGATTAATTTACGCTGATTACTTTCAAGAAAATCCATTTTATCGAAAAAGAATCAGTGAAAATCAGTTGCATCAGTCTAATCAGTCTAATCAGTGGCCCATTACCTAGTATTAGCAATAATTTTTACAAAACTCAACCAACTTTAAAGAAATGGCACGTCGTCCAGAACCACATTATCCCGCCGATAACGGCAACGAACCGCGTAAAAATTACGGCATTTGGCTCATCTTAGGGGGTGTTAGTCTGATGATTATCATGCAAGCGTTTGGTATTTTCAAAACGGTTGACAAAGGCTCGACGTCGTCGTGGGTGGATGTCAAATCGGACGATTATATGAAACGACCTATGCCCGTTGTCAAGGCGCGTGGCGAGGCGGCAAAAGCCGTTGATGGCGTTTTAGCCGAAATCAGAGGCGAGTTTGAATCACCTGTTTTTACAGATATTCGGACGGCGAATGAGCAAAAAGGTTGGGGAATGTCGGACGATGAAGCCAAATTTTACGATGATATGAAAACGCGTTATGGCGCAACGCAAAATAATTGGCTCGGCGTTGTCCGTCGAGCGAATGCAACTTACAAGGTGTTGAATGATATTTTTGGTACGCAAAATGTGTCGCCCGTTTTGGAAGATGCACGGGCTTCTTCCATGATTTTTGATAAAATTAATCAATATTTTGGCGTTTCACCCATGGATTGTTTGAATTTTGCCCAAAGTGGCCGCGCACAACGCTTGAGCGATTGGGCTAATTTTATCGAACAGACGCGGAGATAACATACGTAGCGCGACTTTAAAGTCGCGCCACATTCCTATAAAATGCCAATTTCACCGCTTAAATGCCCATCACCATGTTCAGAAAAAATCATTGGTTTTTAATCATCGCCCTCATTTTATCCCCCCTCAGTATTTTTACTCAAAATGACCTATCTTTTTCCGCACCGAATGTCGTCACGGCATCCCGAACGATTCTGAAAGGAGAAGCCGTTTCTATTGAGCGTTTTGCCTTAGACCAAAATATTTTGACGCGAGAAATAGGGAAATTAGTCTTTTATTCATCCTTGGCAGATGCCAATAACAATCAAAATCCATTGACAAATTTGCTCGTCGCACCAACGGAAACGACGACTTTTTATGCTAAAAAAACAACGGAGGTGTGTAAAGATGTGAAGCCGTTGACGATAAATGTGGCGTTGGAATAAAAATATTTGTAACTCTCCAAGGGTTTGTAACCCTTGTAGCGTTTTTTTCCTATTTTTGACCCTATGAAAATTCTCCACACCGCCGATTGGCATTTGGGCAAACGCCTTGAAAATCATTCTCGCCACGCCGAACAAGTCGAAGTATTGGCCGAAATATGCGCCGTTGCCGACCGCGAAGCCGTCGATGTCGTTATCATCGCAGGCGACCTTTTCGACGTCTTTACACCTTCTAGCGAAAGTATAGATTTATTTTACAAAACGTGTAAACAATTGACCAACAATGGTTTGCGCCCTGTTATTGCGATAGCAGGCAACCATGATTCGCCCGAACGGATTGAAACGCCCGACCCGCTTGCACGGGCTTGTGGGATTGTTTTTGTTGGCTTTCCACATTCCGTTGTCGCGCCGTTTATGTTGCCTACGGGCGTAGGTGTGAGCCGTTCAGATGCAGGTTTTGTCGAAATTCAAGTACCTCAATATAGTTATCCGTTGCGGTTGTTGTTGACGCCTTATGCCAATGAATACCGCCTTCGGCAAAATTTAGGCATAGAAAATCCCGAAGTCTCGTTGCGTCAAATTTTGACGGCACAATGGGCCGATTTAGCAGAAAAATACTTGATAAACGGCCCTCAAAGCCTTGAAAACGCTTTAAATTCAGCAAAAAAGTCAGCAGAAAGTCAAACATCTACCCCTCTCCTACCAACATTTAATATCTCAAATCCGAAATATACTGATGGGGTCAATTTGGGCGTTGCCCATTTATTTGTCATGAAAGAAGGCGGCACACCACCCGACGAACCCGAAGACGAACGCCCGATTTTTGTGGGCGGTGCGGGAGCGGTCTTCTCAAATTGCTTTCCGTCGGCCTTGCAATATGTGGCTTTAGGGCATCTGCATCGGCAGCAAGTAATTGCGACCGAACCCTGTCCGATTGTTTATTGTGGCAGTCCTTTGGCGTACAGTTTTGCGGAAGAAAATCAAGAAAAATACGTTTTAGTTGTTGATATTGAACCAAATCAAGCGGCAGAATTTAGGAAGATTACGCTCACTAAAACAAAAAAACTACTGCGTAACAAGTTTGAAGACATTGATTTAGCGATTGAATGGATGCAACAGTTTCCCGATGCCTTGATTGATTTGACCATCGTTTCTGATACCTACATAAAAAACGATGAACTGCGCCGACTAAAAGATGCCCACGCAGGTTTAGTCCGCATTTTTCCCGAAATCAAAGCCAAAAACGCGGCCGATACTGAGGGGTCTCCTAAAATTGATATTGGCGGCGAAATGCGGAATTTGTTTGTTGATTTTTTCAAATATAAAAGCAAAGGGCAAGAACCGAATGCCGACATCAAGGCATTGTTTGAAGAAATATTGGCAGAAAGTGATGAGACAAATTAATATTTGGTTAAAAACGTACAAGTTATCAATAAAATACTAATTTTGTAAGGTTAAACAAATATCTATTTATAAACCTTAAAATTAGTTCTAATGAGTCATTTCTCTACTATCCTAAGAAATTTGGTCGGCTCGGGCATGACCAATACCAAAGCTGCCCTTACCGTTTTAGAGGCTTTCTTTGAGAAAAACGACCAAGATTCATGTGATATGGCCGTACAATACCTTGGTAATATTGCAGATACCAACGACAAAGTAGCCAACGGTACTATTTCTGAACAAGACGCGCAAATGGCGTTTGCAAAAGTCAGACAAAGTACCCTCAACCTAATTAACACGGTGGACGAACTCGAATTTGACGATGCTGTTGTCGTCAGTTATTTTGCGATGTTGACGCCCAATCCAGCCAAAGACCCGTTTTTTAGCCCCATTGCACCCGAAGAACAAGCGGCAACCGTCGTTGAAAAAGACACACCGTCCGTTGCGGAATCGCCTAAATCAGATACTGACAGCGCAGGTTCTTCGTGGCTTTGGATAATCGGCGGTATTGGTTTGTTCCTCGTTATCGGCTTGATTTATTTGATTGTCACTTTTGGCGAATGTACCACTGCGCCACAGTCGAGCGCGTTTGCCACAACACCGCAGCCCGTTGCGCCTACAAAACCAACGGATGTCAACAAAGCCGCCACAACACCCGCCGCGCAATCTGCCACGGCAACAAGTGGCTCTACAGCGTCAACGACTAAAACGCCAATAACACCAACCACAAAACCACTGCCTGAAAAGCCAAAAGCACCTGAAATAAAGGTCAGACCAGCCCGTGAGAGGGAAAAGGTTAAGTCAATTACAGATTCATTGATGACAGTTAACAATACCCTCAAATTGAAAGTGGCCGAGTTGGAAAAAGTGCAACTCGAATGGGCAAAGCTAATAGAATCGGCCAAAAAAGACCCTAGTCAAGCGGCTCAAAGAGACGAGGAAAAACAGAAATTTATGGTATTAAGCGACGACATTAAAGTTTTGAGAAGTGAGATAAAACGGTTAGCGGCGGCGTTGCCAAAATGACGGGATGCTTCTACCCTATTCTAACATCAGTACAAAAACGGCTGTGTTTTGTTTTACTTTGTTTAGGGACCTCAGAAACGTCGAGAAAAATCATAAAAAGTGGGGGTCGAAATTTTTTATTCCGTGGACGATTTCAATACTTCGGCGAATTCATTCGAGCCGAAGTAAAATCAGAATTGAAAGAGAATTGTCTTCTAGTTATGAAACAGTTCAGTTGTAACATCAATCCTAAGTTCAATTCCTAAGTTCGTTTCTTAAGTTCAATTCCTAAGTTCAATTCCTAAGTTCGTTTCTTAAGTTCAATTCCTAAGTTC
>JAYSRS010000143.1:0-17816 GCA_043720935.1 Saprospiraceae bacterium | reverse complement strand
GCCCAACGGCCTTCGTGCCAAACATAATCAGGATTCGGGGCTTGCGTTCGCGCTACTTGCACACGAGGTGGCGGCGGCGGTGCGGGGATATTGACGCGCACGGAGACAAGTTGCGCGTGACTCGTAGTGCCTAAAAAACATAAAGCACCAACTAAAATCATTGTTTTTAATTTTTCCATAGACTTGCTTTTAACTGTAAAAAAATGTGAATTGAATAAGCACAAAGGTAGATTCGACTCGTTTTCAGTTCTGTTAAAGGCATTTTAAAGTCTTTGGTGAAGCCGTTAATGTTTTATTAAGGGCAAAAACTATCTTCGCCCTTAAATTTTAATAATTGTATGACGACAGTTTTATTAGAAACGCAATTTTTTCCACCCGTTGAATACTTCGTGCAATGTGTGAAGGCGGATAAAGTGGTGATTGAAGCCCACGAGCATTTTCAAAAAGGCAGCTACCGCAACCGTTGCCATATTGCGGGGGCAAACGGTTTGCAAACACTGAATGTTCCGCTCAAACGCAATAAGAACAGCCGATACATTCAAGATATTCAGATTGCGTATGATGTTGATTGGCAACGACAACAGTGGCGAAGTCTTCAAACGGCTTATGGTTCTGCGCCGTTTTGGGATTTTTACGCACCCGTTTTAGAGCGATTTTTTACTGCGCGGTTTGATTTTTTATTGGATTATAATATCGAAATATTAACAACAGTTTTTAAGTTATTAAAAATTGATAGAACTGTAAATATTTGTTTATCAACGACTTATGAAGACATTTTTACTGAGGGGGTCGATTTTCGACAGACAATTAGCCCCAAAATAGAAAGTGGTTTTAAAGCCACACCTTACAGTCAATTGTTCAACGACCGTTATGATTTTATACCTAATTTAAGTGTGCTTGATGTGTTGTTTTGTTGCGGCAACCAAAGTCTTTCAGTTCTTAAAAACGTATAATGAGTTTATATCTTAGGAAGATTCCTTCAATCTTCCTAAGATTTTGCCTATCCAAATCTTAGGAAGATTGAAGGAATCTTCCTAGGATAAACAATTTTTAATTTTTAATTTGACAATAACGTTCGCTTTGCAAGCCAGCCAAATTATGCGGCAAATTGGCTTTATTTTGACATCCCTTTTGTTGGCCAAAAGTGGTTTGTCGGTCGGCGATATTGGGGTTTTTGAGACGTTGTTTTTTGTTGGTACGAGTCTTAGTTATTTTTGGTTGAATGGTCTGATTCAAAGCCTTCTGGCGTTTATGCCGACAATTTCCGACGATGAAAAACGGAGCGTTTATTTTTCTATTAGCTTGCTATTCATGGGTTTAAGCGTGTTTTTATTTCTTATTTTAAAACTATTTCCTACCTTCATTTTATCTACGCTTACCTCAAGCCCTACCCTGCCCTACTTCGATGTTTTCGCACTTTATTTGCTCTTCAACGCCGCACCTTTTTTTCTCGAAGGCTTTTGGACGGTCGAAAAAGACCCCCTCAGTATTTTTGTGTTTTCGAGCATTTCCAACCTTATTTTACCCTTCGCCGTTGTCGTTCCGTTGTGGTTCGGTCGGGGGTTTGAAGCGAGTTTTTATGGCCTTTTAAGCGTTGCTTTAGTTCGTTTTGCTTGGTTAACGGTTGTTTTAATTAAAAACCAAAGTTTTACAATCAATTATGCAAAACTCAATACGTTCGTAAAATTGAGCTTGCCGACAATGGCTTATTCGCTGCTGAATGGCTTTACGATGACGTTTGTTTTTTGGCTTGTTGGCCATTATTTGGCGGGAAATGTGGCAGAATTTGCTGTTTTTCGCTTCGGTGCAAGGGAGTTTCCACTTGTTTTGGCTTTGACGACGGGGCTGTCGAACGCGTTTGTGCCGATAATTTCAAAGGAATTTCAAATGTCAGATGGCCTAAAGCGTGGCCTAAAACGCGGCCTAAAGCGTGGCCTAAAGCGTGGCCTAAAGCGTGGCCTAAAGCGTGGCCTAAAACGCGGCCTAAAACGCGGCCTAAAACGTTCGGGGAACTTTGAAAGTTCCCCGAACGTAGTACCGAAGCAATCTGAAATCTTTTTGGCTTTTAAAAAGAAAACTGAACGGCTTTGGCACATCCTTTTTCCGAGTTCTATTATTTTGATGTTTACGTCAAAGATGTTGTTTCCGCTTATTTTTAATCCTGCTTTTGCCCGAAGTTCCGACATTTTTACGGTGTTTTTGTTGCTTTTATCAAGCCGTGCTTTGTTTCCACAAACCATTTTATTGGCACTTAATCAAACAAAAACATTGTTGTGGATTGCCATTTTGGAGACATTGACTATCGTTGGGCTTGGTTTTTTAGGCATTTTTTGGCTCGGTACTGAGGGGGTTGTTTGGGCTTTGGTTTTTGGTTTTTTGATTGAAAAAATAATGATTATTAGGGTTCTAAAACGTCGCTATTCGATTGATTTTCAAAGCTATACGAATCTGCGGCTTTACTTTTTTTATCTTGTAGTTTTGGTTTTGAGTTATTTTGTCCAAAGATAAAACATTAAGAAATGCGCCGCAATGGAACACTGATTAGACAGATACGACTGATTAACGCTGATTTTTCTTATAATTTCTTAGAAAAAATCAATTGAAATGATGAGACTTTGAAATAAAAAAAGGAGACTTTGCTTTTTAGGCAGCAATAACTATTATGACTAACCCCAACTTTTAAGTTGGGGGTTATGCTTCAAGGACTTCATCGGCTTTAGCCACTGACTTAGCGCACAGATTTTTGGCTAAAGCCATAGAAGTGCTGTGAATTGAAGCCCCCAACTTAAAAGTTGGGTAGTCATACTTATAAAAGATAAAGTCTATTGCTGTCTAAAAAGAGAAGTTTCAAAAAAAGCCCAATCTGACAATCAGACTGCGCTTTTTAATTTTTAATTCAATTTTTACCCTTTGCTTTTTCCTTTTCTTTTTCCGTTGCCGCATCCAATGTTTTATTGGCTTTGGCGCGTAAATCTTCAAATTTAGGGCAATTTGTTTCACATTCACCTTTATCACTTATGACGTAAACGGTATTGGTATCGTCTTCAATTTTAAACTTTGTTTCAGCTTCGTTGAGTTGAATCGTTCGGAAGGCGCAAGGAACGATTTTGGCATTGAAACGATTGATTAACCCCCATTTTCCACGGCCTTTCGAGACAGGTGCGAAGCCAAAACGGTAACTCCGCACTTCTTGATATTCAAACGGAATTTGCGGTTTGCCTTTTTTGTTCAAGAAACCCCACTTGCCTTTATCGTTTTGCGTAGCATAATACGCATCGTTTACACGCTTAATTTCTTGATAAGTCGGTTTCGTAATTACCTTTCCCGTTGAGTCAATCATACCCCATTTTCCTTTCTTTTCGACGCGAATATTGCCATAAATGTCCATCGGGGCTATAGAACGGTAGGGCGTGTTAGTCATTAATTGCAAGTTATTTTTATTAATCAACATATAACTCGTTACAATCGGTATATTTTCTTCCATCACATTAACAATAATATATCTTTCATCGTGCAATGAATCCGTCAATTGGTAATGCAATTTTTTCTTAATACCTTCATCGCTTATTGGCACAATCGTATTGCCGTTTTGGTCAATAATCACTTCCGATATACACGTCGAATTGCCGTTACAATTCTGCACTGATGTCCGTGCGACAACCAAACCGTATTTATTAAAATTACCCACAGCTTCGTAATTTGCCTTAATTTGTTCCGTGCCATCATATTTGATAAAACCGCATTTGCTGCCTGCGTAACAAGCCGAAGCCAAGCCTAATTTGTTGAAATAACCAATTGACACATATTTAGGTTGAATGATAATACTTAAATTCGTATCTATTAAACCGTATAAATTACCTTCGTTACGTATGGTTGAAACACCAAATTCGTTAAAATCTGTTACTTCATCGTAATATTTACTCATTTTGTACGTACCCGAATGCACAAAGGCCGAACCACGTTTGTTTTTGGCAATTGCCAAACCAAATTGGTTGAAATCTGAAATAGATTCATAGGTTGGACTCGTCCGAATAGCCCAAGTTGTGTCTAACAAACCAACGCCTTTATTTTGAAAAATGCGGTAAACACCCGCCACATTTGTCGGCTCAATATTGTCGTAAATAGCATCAAAAATTGTCTTGCCGTTCAAGCCAATTAAGCCCATTTTCTTACCATTCCGAACACGGAACACGTCTTTTTTGTAGAAAGAATCAATTGCATCGTACAATTGAGAGATGCTGACCTTTGAGTTCGCATAGTTGTTGTCAATCAACGCTTGTTTGCCGTTTGTCATGCGTACCAACGAGATGCCTTGTTTTAATGCCTTTGCTTCGGCTACATTTTCAAGTGCCTCACTCTCATTGCCGTCATTGCCGACAAAAAACCAATCCACGCGCTTGACAAGAGCCTGTCCTGAGTTGAACGGTTCAGCACGTTCATACTGACACGTAATCACTTCATCACCACATAAATTCAAATAACCATACACTTGGTCTTTACGGATGCGCGCAAACCCCTCTTTGAAGTTTTCGACCAAACCATAACGGCTGCTGTTGCGAATCGCATCAAGTTCAAAAGCCATGAGTGCATTGCCGTCCATGTCGCGGGTGCGAACAAACGTACTCGCTTGCGCGTCGGATTGCAAGCATTTTGCACTTTTTAGAATGCTCAAACCTGCCAAATAGTGGCTGCGTTCGGCTCGAGCTTCGGCAGAATTGAGAGTGATTTTATCCACTTTTTTGTTCAAAATACCCGTCATTTTATCTAAATAGTTACCAAAAATGGACATATCCACCTCTAGTGTGTTACTGCTTGATAAATCCGAATTGTTGAATGAAACAGTGTCAATCGTTATGCTAAAATCGCGGTATAAATTGAACAATGTTTTAAAGCGGCGGCGTGCCTCTTCGACGGCCTCAATTGCTTTGGGTGATTTTGAAGACACAACGAGTACGGGTTGTTCTTGGTTTGGGCTTTTTTTAGACGCAAGCGGATTGGCATCTTGCGCGTTTAAATGGCCGAAATAGAAAAGGCTGATAGCAGCAAATAGTGTGTAGTTGAGTAAGTTTTTCATCTTGAAAAATATTTAAAATGTAGTCGGAAATAATGTTTGTCTTGCAAAGGTGAATAAAGAAATACCATAAAAGAAATAATTATGAGACAAAAGTTTATTTGTCCTTTACATAATTTTTAAAAATATTTGTCTGAAATAAATATGATTACTACAAAAAAAATAACAATCTATTTGAGTTTTGCTCCTTTTGAATGACAAAACTCAAAACTTTTTGTCATTCAGAAAGAACAAAACCTGAAAAATACTGAGGGGCCTTTTTTTTTGAAGTTTGTGCTTGAACAACGTTGTTGAGCGATAAAAAAAAGAAGCGATACACACGTAAATCACTAAGAAATGTGAAGTAAATGCCATAATTTAGAAGGATTTAGAAGGATATAGAGGGATTTAGAAGGATTTAGAGGGATATAGAAGGATATAGAGGGATATAGAAGCGTTAATTAAAATTTCACGAAATCATCGGCTATTTATCGCATTGCGGCGTAGCTGCAAAATCTCGGTAATAATAACGCACGAATACACGATTTTAAATGCGGTGTAACCGCAAAACAAGCAGTTTCGCGGTTACACCGCGTAAAAAAATGGTGGTTTATTTAATATTACCGAGATTTTGCAGCTACGCCGCAGTACGATAATTAACCGATTAATCCGAAATTTTATTTAGACCAAAATGTGTTTTCTAAATCAAGTAATATTGTGTACAAACGATTTAATGTTTGTAAGATTTTTATTTAATAAAAGAAAAACGCCCATCATCAGCGAACTGACGACGGGCGTTTTTCTTTATAAATCTACTCTAAATTATTGCTTAGCGCATCAAATTCAATTCGCCGCTTTCCACTTTAATCGTGTCGTCAGGCATTTTGAGTTTAATGAGATAGACATACACATCAGAAGCTGCTTCCGAACCATCGGATTTACCGCCACGTTTGCCATTCCAACCCGTATAATTTGAAGCGTTCAAAACAGTAGTAGCTGTTTCACCATAAACTTCCTGTCCCCAACGATTGAAAACTTGGAAAGACAAGACTTCAATCCGTCCTTTCCAAAACTGAGGACGTGGGTCGGTTGGTGAAGTTGGGAATAAACCGTTGAAAATCAAACCAAAATTACCATTAATCGTATCGCCGTTTGGTGTAAACGCATTCGGCAACTTGTAATTCGGGTAACGAACTGACACTTTTACTTGGCTTAAGTTCGTACAATTGTCAGCCGTCGTTGCCGTTACGCGGTAAGTAATGTCTTCGGTTGCTTTTCCTGTAATCGCTTGCGTTGTTACTCCAGCCGCGCCGTTTACCGTCCAAGCGTAAGTTGTCGCTGGTGCGCCCGTAACAACTGCCGTCAAATTGATTGGCGTACCTTGGTCAACTAACTTAGTTGTACTGAACGTATCTGGATTGATGCGAACTGTGATACCTGGCAGCGACGTAAGTACTCCCGACTTTGTCAACGTACAACCCGGCCCGTAAGTAAACGTTACGGTATAAGTTGCGGTTGGTGACGAAGGCGGAACAATGCTTGCGGTTGTCGCACCGTTGCTCCAAAGATAAGTACCTGCACCAATGTTCGTTGTACCATTAGCAACTAGTGCTGGACTAGTTGTACCTGTACAAGCTCTTACGCCAGTAATATCAGGTAGTGTTCCCGTTGCAACACGTACTGTTACAGAATCCGTTTTGAAGCAACGCGTTGTAGGATTCGTTACTGTAACGAAATACTTACTGTTGTCAACGGGTGGTATTACAGAAGGTGCTGCCGCCGTTGTTGATGTGCTTGGTCCCGTCCAAGCATATGTCCAAGCTGCGTTCGGTTGTGTGTTCAAAATAACCGCATTATTTAGACATACTATTGGGCTAGGTGGGAAAGTGACACTTGGCAATGGATTAACCCTTATCGTTGTGGTCGTGGACGATGGACAATCTCCGATTTTAGCGGAGACTTGTATCGTTGTTGTACCTAACGCTGGCGTAATGGTCAAAAACGTTTTATCATCCCCTGCGGCGTTGTCTGTTCCGTTTACTTTCCATTTCCAACCTGTAACGCCTGTGTTTGGCGTTGTTACGGTGAACAATATGGCTTTCGTCGGTTCACATATACTTGTATCGCGCGGCGCAAGAAAGAGCGTTGGAATAGGATTTACCTTGATTCTGACGGTATCTACAACGGTACACGCGCCACTCGTTGCAGTACGGCTGTACGTGCGCGTTGTGTCGGCATTGATAACGATATTGTAGAACGAGTCTGGCGTAATTGCCCCGAAACTAGGCGTCCACTTGAATTTCAACGTTGGATAATAAATCGGCTCATAAACTGGCGAACGGAATAAAACGAGTGTTCCGATACAAACAGTCGTGTCTTTCGGCAAAATCTCCCGATTGACTGGCAATGAATCCACAAGAATTGTTATGGAGTCAATACGGCGGCAACCACCAAGTGATATATCCGCGTAATATTTTGACCGTGTAATTGGATTGACGACAATAGTGGAAGTCGTTGAGTCAATCGGAATCGTAAAATCACGATTGGAAGACCATTTAATACGAGCATTTGATGGTGTGACTACTGTTTTCAAGGTAAACGGTGTACCACGGCAAATATTAACAGTAGGCGTCGTGTCAATACGCATAGCCAAATTAATACCTGTGACGTTTACCGTTTTAGTCGTTTCACAACCACCAATATTCCTAGCTGTCAAAGCATAAGTATTCAAATTTGGTCGAACAGTCAATCTAGGATTGACGGCAGTTGGCACATCAAAACCGTTTGTATTGTTCCAAGTATAAGTTGTATTTGCTTGAACTGCTGTATTACCCATTGAAATGACCGCATCTCGACACAAAGACGTATCGGAAATGGTATTTAAAAGAGGTGGATTAAATACATTAACTATTACAGAGTCCGTTGAAATAGCCGTACAGCCACCAACACCGCCTGTTACTGAAACGTAATATTTAGTCGTTGCTGACGGTAATACTGAGGGATTGTTGCCTGCAATAACCGAAGTCGGCGAGGATGACCAAATGTAAATAGCCGAAGCATCAAACCCTGATTTCAAAAGGCTGAAAGGCGTTCCGACTGAACATTTATTGGTATCACGGGCCGCTCTGATTGAACTAATAACCTCATAAACTGGTACACTACCCGCCGTTACTGTAATCGTTACCGTTTTCGATAAAGTACAAGTAGGTGTCGTCAATGTAACGGTAAAAATATGTAAACCTGCCGCACCCGTTGCTCTGAAAGTCGGGTTTGGAATATTTGTCGCACTTAATTCATTGATATTACCCGTTGAAGAAGTCCATGCCCAAACGGCATTTGCAGTTGCGGGGTACGTTTCCCCTGCATTGAAAACTAAGTCTTCGTTGCGGCAAACGGTTTGATTAGGAATGTCTTTAACACCGAAGACCAAAACCTCTACTTTTTTACCCACCAACTGACAAGCCTGCTGAATTGTTACGTTGTAAGTTGTTGATACTGTAGGCGTTGCAATCGGACGCGCATCTGTATCTCTATTCAAGCCTAGTGCAGGTGTCCATTTGTAAGAAATACCCCCTTGTGCAAATAGAGTAGTTGAGCCGCCACCACAAAGTGCTGTATCACGCCCAGCTATTGCTGCTGTTGCGGGAGAATTGAGTACACTGTCATTTGTTCCTGTGAAATCCAAACGAACACCATTTCTACCAATAACACCTGAAAAATCATTAATCCAAACGACATAGTATTTATCTTTAATGACATCCATACGGCGTACGATACCATCTGCTGTGACAGTATTACAATCAAGATCATCGGTAACATTCACTAATGCCCCAGCAGGTGTCCGATAAGAATCAGCCAATCCCGTTATACTACTACCTGGGCCAGTAAAAGCTGTTGCATAGCTACTACGAGCAGGCGCATTGTTTCTGGCATAGGTACAAATATCTGTAGAATTATCAATGGGGCCATAAACGTTAAAATCAATGTCAACATTAGTGCCCACGATAGGGTTGACTAAAAAACCAAATTTACCATTGGCTTGCGCTCTGAAAGTCAAAAAAGTAAAGTTACCATTAGTGCCGTTGAAACCATTTATACAACCTCTATTTCCAGAATATAGGGGCGTCGTGAAATCCATGAAAGACAAATCACCTTGCGTTGACAGGTCAACGAGAACATTAGATACCACGCTTCTACAACCGTTGATAGATATATTACGGTCGCAAAAACCCGCATTTGGTAAGTTATTCAAACAAGTCACCGTATCTATCTTGATGTCGTAAGTCGTACACGCTTCACGCGAGGAGACAACGATGTAATAATCTCCTGCTTGCGTCAGCGATATATTGGCGATAAACGCGGAATCGCGGCCAGTACTAATTCTTCCTGTACCAACACATTCTGAGTTTGCACCTGTCGGGCAATTGCGGTACAAACCAAAGTTAATACCCGTTTGCGTGCCAGAACCACCGTTGAAAGGCGGAATATTGGTCAACAAAACGCTTACGCACTGTCCACCTGCCGATGTGAATCTATAAACATGGTCTTTACCGCCTAAAAAGGTATTGGCTGTGGCAGCACAAGGGCTTGTTGTAATAGTCGAAATGGCATCATTACAGTTCGTTTGTCTCTCCCGAATGAAAGGCAACGACTGGATAATTTCGGGCGCAGCACAAGACGTTGGCGCAGGTGCGTCGCAAGCAAGCAATGACCGCCAAGTCAGTTTGAAACCACGCGCGTTAAATGTTCCATTTGACGTAAAAGTAACCCTAACCCAATTGGTAGGGGCTTGGAAAACAACGGGACGATTGGTCAAACCACTGATTCTATCCAACAAAACACTCGTTACACCATCGTAACTGTAAATGCTCAACGTATCAACGTTGGCCTCCGTGCTGAATGAATCAACCGTAATTTCAATACACCCCGTTCCTTGCGGGCGGATGTTGAACGTCCTGTTGTTTTCGTTATTGCCGTAGTTGCCGTTCAGTCCTTCGCCCGAATCGTAGAGCGTACCAATACAAGCCGTTGTGGTTTGTGGCGTTGCTCTCATGCGGTAAACGGGGTCAATTGGCTCAACGCAAATCGTGAAAGTACCGCCAATATCGGTACTTGTGTAGCTACCAACTTGGATAAAATAGTCGGTGTTCGGGCGCATACAACCAGCGTCGAGGCTAATGCCGTTCGTATCGCGGACAACATCTTTGGTCGCGCAATATTCTTCAACCAAGCCCGTCGTGCAATCGCCCACGTACAACGCTACTTGCGGATTTTTGATAGAATCTGCTGTGCTTGTACCTTTTATGGTTACACGATAATTGACATTTGTACCAGCAACCGTTCGGAATTTAAACCAAACGTCTTTGAAGGCACGCAAGCCGTTGAAGCACGAAGGTCTATTTGAACCGACAAGACCTGTGGCATCGGTAGCCCCGATATTTGTGCGAATTGTCGTCGGACAAGCCCCACCCGAAGCGATAGGTGTCAACGTGATAGCACCCGAACAGTTATCGTTTGCAGGTACTTGTGCGAAGGCCGTTGTCGCTACGAGGACAGTGGAAATGAGTGCGGTAAAAATTCGCTTCATTCGATTGAGATGTCTGTTTGAAAACATATAAACCGGAATTTCAAATGACGCGCCGTTAAGCGCAATGTGAGTGACGATTAGGGTTTTTGAAAATTATATCTTTCAAAAATATCTTTACTTCGGAGTTATGAGTTATGAATTACAAGTTATGAGTTTTCTACGCAAGAAACTCATAACTTATAATTCATAACTCATAACTCCCTTAATTTTTCATTTTTAAAGCAACTTGGTCATCTTCGAACACCACGCTGAGTTCGCGCCGTTCGTTGAGCCATTTCATCAAGGCAGTGCCGAGAAATTCGCGCCGCCAATCGTTTTCGCCGCCAAACATTTCTTCGCCTTCTCGTGCATACGTAAGGTCAGATTTATTCAACACTAAACTTGGGGCGACACCGCTTTCCATACACTTGTATTTGACCAGTCCGTGCAACAATTCCATCGAAATATCGCGCGTCGGGTCTTCTTTACTGAGGGGGGGTATTTTTTTCAAAATCTCCAATTCCTCTTCGGTTGCTTTTTTCTGATAGAGCCTCTGAAACGTGTCCCAATTGTTGGAAACAAGGCGGTCGGGTATGATTCGGCTATCCATCAGTGCTTGTTTTCCATTCTCAATACTTCTGACAATCGGTGCAATAAATTTTGCCCCCAAAATCATTTCTTTCGAGTAGTTCAATCGTTGTGCTTCCTGTCGCCGCCATTCGTAAAGCCGTAGCAAAAAAAGCTGTTTGGGCTGTCGAAGGTTGTGCATCATCGTGTTCATCAAGGCTTCGCGGTTCGGGTCGCGGTCGTAATAGGGGGGGGTCTCCCAACGTTGCATTTCCGTCAATGCCCATGATAAACGATTGGTACTCAATAGTTCATCGCGGAGTTTTTCATAAACAGCGTGCAGATAAACGACATCGCTTAAAGCGTATTCTAATTGTTTACGCTTCAACGGACGCGCTTCCCAATCCGTAGCGGCATAGCCTTTATCGAGCGTTACATGCACTTCTTTTTCGACCAATTTGCCGTAAGAAATCGGATAACCATGACCTGTAAAACCTGCGGCAACTTGCGTATCAAACACATTTTTCGGAATCGTTCCGTCGTAAGCGTTCAATAAACGGTAGTCATTTTCGCCCGCATGACTGATTTTCAAGATATTGGGGTCTTCAACAAGCCGCAAAAAAGGCTTCAAATCGCCCACAAAAAATGGGTCTATCAAATAATATCCAAGCGGCGACGCAACTTGTATGAGACACAATAAAACCTCATAGCGTTTCTCGCCAATAAACTCGGTATCTAATGTTAGCCATTCTACTTGCCGATGTGCTTCGCAAAATTGACGCAAGTCGGCAGCATTTTCAATTAACGTGTAGTCAACACTCGTTTTCGTTATCACTTTTTAAGTCGGATTTTCTTTAACAATTCACTGAATAATTCATTAGATAAATCGTTGATTTTCAATGAGTTGAAATACTTAACCACTTTTTATCTTTTTACGTTTTTTTTACCTTTGTTCCATTTTTATTTCGTAAAGGTAGTATTATCGCTTAATTTAGGAAAAAAATTATCTGAAATTTTGTCCACATTGCTTTTTTTTACTCAAATGACCGACAAAGTAAGTCTTTAAAGTCTGCTTACTACGTTAATTAAATTCAAATGTTAAGAATCAAGCCCTAAAAATCTTAAAAAAACTAAAAATACTGAGGGGGTATCTTTTTGTGGTTACTTTTGCCGCAGGAAATTTCAAGGATTTCAAATTTCAGATTTCAAGGGCATTAAACCTAAAATCCTTCAAATTTGAGCGTCTGATTGCGGCGTAGCTGCAAAATCTTGGTAACACCTTCCGATAAACCCAATTTTTGATGCGGTGTAACCGCAAAACAGCGTATTTAGCGGTTACACCGCATCTTAAAAGTCGTTGTTAAGTTGAGTATTACCAAGATTTTGCAGCTACGCCGCAATGAGACACCCCCTCAGTATTTTTCGATATAAAACCGATAATTCCGTTTTAAAATACCCTTTTATTGGTTTAAGTACGAGGACAAAATTATTTAGCAAGGTAATAGGTGACACTTTCTTTGTCGCATAGTTAAACATAGGCGTTTTCACATAGGTTTAACTATGCGACAAAAAAAGATATTCTTCTAAATAATTATATCGTGACACTTACATTACTTGAAATCTGAAATCTTTGAATTTGAAATCACTCAATTTTTATGACAATAGCCATCATCAACTACGACGCGGGAAACATCCGTTCTGTCATTTTTGCCCTTGAAAAACTAGGTGTTTCGCCCATTTTAACGTCCGATGCGGACATAATTCGCAGTGCCGACAAAGTGATTTTCCCGGGCCAAGGCGAAGCACGTTCTGCAATGCGAAGCCTTCGTGAACGCAATTTGGATAAATTAATCCCCGATTTGACACAGCCGTTTCTAGGCGTTTGCGTCGGTATGCAACTTTTATGTGCGCATTCAGAAGAAAACGATACACCTTGTTTGGGCGTTATTCCACAACGCGTTTTGAAATTCTCTACGAAAAATGGCTTAAAAGTGCCACAAATGGGTTGGAATCGCTTGAAAATTACGCATAATCCATCAACAACCGACAATAAGCAGCCGACAATACTCAATCAAGAATTAGACAATGATTGGTTTTATTTTGTCCATAGTTATTACGTAGAAACGGGCGATTACACCACGGCAACGGCCAATTACGGCGGTGAATTTTCCGCCTGTTTACGAAAAGACAATTTTCACGCAGCCCAATTTCATCCCGAAAAATCAAGCAAAGCGGGGCAACAATTGATTAAAAACTTCTTAGAATTGTAGGTTTTAACTCGTTTTTGAGTGAAAAACAACATTTTACTGAGGGGTCTCTTTTTCAAATTTTTAATTTTTAATTTTTAATTTTTAATTACTAAAACGATGTTTATTATTCCAGCTATTGACCTCATTGAAGGCAAAGCCGTTCGCTTGACACAAGGCGATTACAACCAAAAAAAAATATATAACGAAGACCCGTTAGAAGTCGCCAAAGAATTTGAAGGCGCGGGGTTGATACGCCTACATCTCGTTGATTTAGACGGGGCAAAAGCGGGACATATTATTAATCACCGCGTTTTGGAACGCATTTCGACCAAAACAAGCCTTCAAATTGACTTCGGCGGCGGCTTAAAATCCAACGAAGATTTACGCATCGCCTTTGAATGCGGGGCTAATCAAGTGACAGGCGGAACGGTAGCCGTTAAAAATCGAGAACTGTTTTTAACGTGGTTAGAGACTTTTGGCGCGGATAAAATCATTTTAGGTGCAGACGTTAAAAACGAAAAAATTGCCGTCTCGGGTTGGACAGAAACAAGCGATATTTGGTTAACAGATTTTCTACAAGACTTTATAAATCAAGGCATTACGCACGTTATTTGTACTGATATTTCAAAAGATGGCTTGTTGGCAGGTTCGGCGAATGACTTATATGCCAGCGTTTTAAAAGATTTGCCCGACTTAAAATTGATTGCTTCGGGCGGCGTTTCAAGCCTCGACGATTTAGAAAAACTCAAAGAAATTGGTTGCTTCGGCGCAATTGTCGGCAAGGCGATTTATGAAGGCCGTATTTCGTTGAAAGAATTAGAACGGTTTTAATTTTCCCTAAAAAAATGACCCCCTCAGTATTTGAAGGCTTTTTCACGTATCTTTGTTAAAAATTACTAAAAATGAGTGACTATTTATTTGACAACGTAACGGATTCAATGCAAACCTTTTTACAACAATTGGGCTTAGTTTTCTTCAAAGAAGACACTGTTTTCTTTGTTTATGCACCTAATTTGGATGTTTGTGGTTACGGTCTAACAGAAAAAGAAGCACAATATTCCTTTCTTGAAACGTTTGAAGAATTTTTAACATTCACTAAAAAAAACGATACTATTGAGCATGAACTATTGCGATTAGGTTGGAAAAAATTGCCCACAACAACGCCTAGCTTTCATCATCAAACAACATCCACGCTATTTGAGCCTTTCGACTCAAGAATTTTTGACTATAATTGACAAACTTTAACATAAAATGAAAGCCTTAATTCCCGTCGCAGGAGCAGGTACGCGTTTACGCCCACATACATACACACAACCCAAACCACTGATTCCAGTGGCGGGGAAACCGATTTTGGCGCACATTATTGACGAACTCATCAAGGCAGATTTTAGAGAATTTGTCTTCGTTTTAGGCTATTTAGGCGATAAAGTACGTGATTTTGTAACCAATCGCTACAAAAACCTGCGTTGCGAGTTTGTCATTCAAGAAGAGCGACAAGGCTTGGGTCACGCCGTTTGGACGGCCCGAGAGTGTCTCAAAAATGAAAAAGAATTGTTTATTGTCCTTGGTGACACGGTGTTTGATACGGATTTATCACTCCTATTAAATGCACCGACGACTTGCTTAGGCGTTCAAGCCGTTGCCGACCCGCGTGAGTTCGGGATTGTGGATTTAGACGACAAAGGGTTTATTAAAAAAGTAACCGAAAAACCGCGCATTCCGCATTCTAATTTGGCACTCGTGGGCTTGTATAAAATCATGGAAGTCAATGAATTACTGAGGGGTATCGAATATAATATGTTGAACGACATTAGAACAAACGGCGAGTTTCAATTAGCCGACGGCTTGCAACGGATGATTGAAAACGGCGTCAAAATGCGAACGGCCCCAATCAACAATTGGTTCGATTGCGGAAAAAAAGAGATTTTGCTTGAAACCAATGCGATTTTGCTTCAAAAACACAATATTTTCGACGTGGATTTGCCCGTTTATGACAACACCATTATCGTTCACCCCGTCAGTATCGGCGAAGGTTGCGACATCACGGACTCTATTATTGGCCCTTATGTGACGATTGCACCTCATACGAAAATCGAAGCCTCCATCATCAAAGATTCTATTATTGGCAGCTATTCCGTCCTTCGGGAAATCATTTTGAACCATTCGGTTATTGGCAGCGACACCTCAATTCGCGGCATTCGGCGAAGCCTAAATATTGGCGATAATACGGAGATTGATTTTTCGTAAACGTAGCGCGACCTTAAGGTCGCGTTACTGTCGCGCTACTTTATTCTAACACTTTAAAAGTCGTTCGTCTATTGATTTGATGTTGGTCTTCCGAACATTTTGAGCAGTCGCACGCGGCAGTAGGCAAGCTCTCGCCGTAGCCTTTTGCCGTCAAACGTTCGGCGGGAATACCTTTTGTGATTAAGAAATTGACGGCAGATTCGGCGCGTTTTTGACTTAAAACGCCGTTATAATCGTCTTTTCCACGGCAATCCGTATGGCTTGACAACTGAATTTTAACTGTCGGATTTTCCAAAAGTGTTTCCGCCAAACGGTTCAACGTCGGTTGTGCATCGGCTCGGATGTCCCATTTGTCATAATCGTAATAAATATTGTCGAGCGTGATTTCTTTATTACGATAAATTTTATCTAAAACCAGTTCAACCTCAAAGCGTTGAATCGGATTTGCGGCATCGCGTCCGAGGCCGCGTGAGGTAAATTTTCCCGAACTGTTCAAGTATTCAGCGTGCGAAGCGGTCAAATTATAGTCCGTTTCGGTGTCTAACTCGAGCGAAGCGACCCCCTCAGTATTGACGGTCAATTCGCGTTTTTTTCCGTTCATCAAGACGGTCACTTTTGATTCTGGCAATGGTTTTCTACCCAAAACCTTAGAATTTGGATTGTCATTGAGTTGAAACACTTTTTCTAAAACAATAATATCTAAGTAGTTTTTGTACTCAATTTTGACCGTTTTAGGCTTATCGGGAACGACAACGACGGGACGCGGCAAAGGCGTTTTTTGTTCAAATTTATAAATATCGTCACCGCCTTTTCCACCCATTCTATTAGATGCAAAATAGCCTTGCTGAAACACACCTTCACTTCTAACTGATTGATTGTCAATCACAAATCCAAAATCATCGCTGCCCGAATTAACAGGAAATTTCATATTTTGTGGCGCAGCCCAAGCCCCATCTTTTAAACGGTACGTTTTGAAAATATCGTAGCCACCCATGCCTGTATGAAAATCCGAAGAAAAATACAGCGTGTCGCCGTCCGCGTAAGGATATGCCTCATTGCCTTGCGTATTGAGCGACCGACCGATGATTCGAGGGTCAACGAAGCCGTCGTTTGATTTTTTACACTCATATAAATCGTAGCCGCCCCACCCTTCGGGGTCATTTGACGCGAAAAAAAGTGTCTTTCCGTCCTTTGATACTGAGGGGGTCGAATAATTTATTTTTTCTTTGCAAAAAGGCATCACTTCGGGCGTCGTCCAAGAGTTGCCGACTTTTCTGGAATAATAAATTTTTGTGGTTTGTATGTCTTCCAATTCGCCGCCCGACTTTGTAAAAAACATATCCGAAAAATCGCCCGAAAACGTCGCCGTGGCTTCATTAAATTTCGTATTAATTTGATTATCAAACGATTTTGCAGTCGTATTTTCTACAATATAAAGGTCAGAAAATTTATTGCCCGTCCATGAGTATGTCGCATCGCCCGTTGCCGAGGCTCTGTCAGACGAAATAATGACCTTTCCACCGTCAATTACTGAGGGGGCATAATCAGCAGCCGCCGAATTAAAATTGGTTGTTCCAACTGTAAAACCCGAATATTTGGCGTCCGTAATCCATGCCGCCGCGACATTACACGCCGTAATTTCCCGCCGATATTCGTAAGGTGAGCCAATTTCAAGTCCCAAAGTCTTAAAAGCCGCCGCCGCTTCGGTGTAATTTTCCGCCCGTTTCAAGCAGTACGTGTATTCCCTCAAGGCATCGAGATTGCCCGAATTGTCGTAGGCTTGCTTGTACCACACCGACGCCTTTGTGTCGTTGTGCAACTGCCGAAAAGACTCGCCGATTTGAAAGGCAATTTTACCTTTTTCACCTTTTGTTTTGGCTTTTGCATATTCTTTTTGCAAAAAATTGGTCGCCACGGCGTACTGTTTAAGGTCGTAAGCGGTCTTGCCGTCCTTCACTTTCAAAGTGTACGTACAACCATAAACAATTGATAATGAGAGTGTTAGAAGAATTATCTTTTTCATAGCTTTATTAAATTTTACGTGATTTTTATAATAAATCTTGGCTCAATTAGGGTTTCAAGTTGCACTGATAGTTTACGCCGTCTATTCCCGAAGGGAATTTATGTTTATAGAAAA
>JAYSRS010000142.1:0-2100 GCA_043720935.1 Saprospiraceae bacterium | reverse complement strand
AAAAATCTACGATTTTTCAACAAAAAAACAACGTCGCCCCTTAAAAATTCTTTCTCGCACGCCTTTCGAGCGAAGCGAGAAACAGTGCGTAACAATTCTAAAAATATATAAAATGTACCACTGAGGGGGGTATAAAATGGTTGAAAATGGTTTTTAATGTTTGACTGTTTTTGTTCGATTCGACATATTTTTCTTATAATACCGAACATCTGCTTATTTTTACCCAAAAATTAAACAATAACATGATTCGATTATCAAGGGATTGAAGGAGGAAAAGTAGAAAATACCCTACTACTATACATGGGCCACTGATTGGGCTGATACAACTGATACAACTGATTTACACTGATTTCCTTTACGATTTTCTAGAAAAAATCAGTGTAAATCAGTCGCATCAGCCCAATCAGTGGCCCATAAAATCCCAAAATGGAAATTGCGGGTCTTCATTAATCAATTAAAATCATAAAAAAATGAGCAATACCAAATATGCCGCCTTGACAAACTACATCGGCGGACAGAACGTAGAAAGCAGCAGCAAACGTGCGCTTGATGTCTTATCACCGATTGACGGCAGCTTATTGTCAACCGTTCCGATGTCGAATGCGGATGATTTAGACGCCGCCGTTGAGGCCGCTAAAAAGGCTTTTGACGGCTGGTCAAAAACGCCGATTAAAGAGCGGGTTCAAGTATTTTTTCGCTATAAAACATTGTTAGAAAAGCACTTAGTTGAGCTGACGCTGTTGGTGCAAGAAGAAAACGGCAAGACGTACGATGAAGCCAAAGCCGAAGTTGAAAAGAGCATCGAACTTACCGAATTTGCTTGCGCGATGCCGCAGATGATTGCGGGAGAAATTATGGAAGTTTCCAAAGGCGTTGAATGTCGGACGGAGCGTTTTCCAGTTGGCGTTGTGGCCTCAATTGTCCCGTTCAATTTTCCTGCAATGGTGCCAAATTGGACTGTCCCGAATGCCTTGGTTTTGGGCAATACGATGGTCATAAAACCGTCGGAACAAGTACCCCTCAGTACGCATCGCCTTGCGGAACTGTTGAAAGAAGCGGGTTTGCCCGACGGCGTTTTCAACATCGTCAATGGCGACCGCGACATCGTGGAGGCGATTTGCGACCATCCCGATATTGAAGCAATTTCCTTCGTTGGGTCAACAAAAGTGGCCAAAATCGTCTATAAACGCGCCACTTCTAACCTAAAACGGTGTTTGGCTTTGGGCGGTGCAAAAAATCACCTCATCGTTTTACCCGATGCACATCCGCAAATGACGGCCTCAAATGTCGTCGCTTCGATGTCGGGTTGTGCTGGACAACGGTGCATGGCGGCGTCCGCAATGTTAGGCGTTGGGGCGATTGACCATATTATTGATTTGATTTGCATTGATGCTAAAAAGATGCATTCGGGTCAAAACCTAGGCGCAGTCATTTCGGCGGAAGCCAAAACGCGCATCGAAAAGTATATTTCAGAAGCCGAAAAAGCGGGTGCTAAAATCCTCGTTGACGGCAGAAAAACGGTTGTTGACGGCAAAGAAGGCGGTTTTTACGTCGGTGCAACCGTCATTGACCACGTAACGCCCGATATGTCGGTGGCGCAAGAAGAGATTTTCGGCCCCGTTATTTCCATCATGCGGACAAACACATTGGACGAAGCCCTCGCCATCGAAAACGCGAATCCTTACGGCAATGCGGCGGCGGTTTTCACGCAAAGCGGCGGCACAGCCCGTTACGTGATTGAACGGGCAAGCGCAGGTATGGTCGGCGTCAACATTGGCGTTCCCGTACCCCGCGAGCCGTTTTCGTTTGGTGGTTGGAACGATTCCCGCTTCGGCGTCGGCGATATTACGGGCAGAAGTTCGATTGAGTTTTGGACAAAAATGAAGAAAACGACGACGAAATGGAATCCTGAAAGTCGGTCGGGGTGGATGAGTTAGGGAGAATTAAAAATTAAGAATTAAGAATTGACGAGGCGATTACAACGTGTCGTCAATTCTTAATTTTTAACGGAATTATCGGCTTTATGTCGCAAAATACTGAGGGGGTGTCAGATTTAGGAAATTTGCAAAATTTCCTAAATCTTTTGCCGCAAAAACACCA
>JAYSRS010000141.1:0-17838 GCA_043720935.1 Saprospiraceae bacterium | reverse complement strand
TAGAAAATGCTTTAAAATCAATGCTTAAAATATTGATTTACAAACATTTAGGAAATTTTTAAAATTTCCTAAATGTACTCTCCACAATAATTTTCAGAGAACCAAATACATAAAGTGATGATAATTAATTATGTAGATATTTTAGGTGAATAGCATTTACTTTTATGACTCACCCCAACTTTTAAGTTGGATTATGCTTCGGAATTATCGGCTTTATGGTACAAAACTCTTTTTGACTAACTAATAATTTGTAACTCATTGATTATCATCGCGTTTCAACGTTCGGGGAACTTTTAAAGTTCCCCGAACGTGCGCTGTATTTTAAAAAAGATTACGAAAAATAAGTAAATAGCGTTTTTAAACGACAATTAAAGTGAAAAAAATTAAAAGCATACACACAAGCAGAACCCTTATGTTCGCTGAATTAGAGAAAGTGATGGATTATGGCATGGAGGGCGGTAATTTTATAGAGTCTCTAAGCCATAACGTAACGGGTAAAAAATCAAGTTCGGGTGTCGAGAAAACGGCGCGTCATTTGAGAAATTTGTACGGTTTTGACAAAAATTACCCGCCTTTTGTGGCGTTTAAATACTTTTGGCAGCAAACCGAAACGGCGGATAAACCTTTGTTGGCTTTGGTATATGCTGTTCATCACGATGATTTGTTGGCGGAAAGCCTTCAAGTAATGCAAGAAACAAAATTGGGTCAGAAAGCAGCCGTAGAATTATTTGAAGAGGTTATTGAAAGATACCACCCAAAACGATACTCCAAGATAACAAAACACTCGATTGGAAAAAATTTAGCGAGTTCTTGGAAACAAGTGGGCTACATTTTAGGTAAAACAACAAATACACGGACACAACCCGACACGCCTTACAAAATCGCTTGTTTTGCTTTTTTGATGGCTTATCTGAAAGGAGATAGAGGCGAATTTATTTGGAAAAGCATCGGCGTTGGAGCACTTTGCCTGTACGAAACGCAACTTAGAGCCTTAGCCGTTGACTGTGCGCGGCGGGATTTAATGCAATATCAGCACGCAGGAGACGTCACTTCTATCTCATTTACTCATTTATTGAATAAAATGAACATTCATGCAATCGAAAATTGACCAATTGTTATTGGCTTTTGAAAAAATCGTAAAAGAACCGTGGTCAACTTCCTTATCGGGACAAGAACGCACGTGGTTTTTGGTCTATGACCCCGCCGAACAACGCAAAGTGGATTTGCGCTTGGGCGATTTTGAAACTTCTACCTTGAAAGCAGGAAAAAAATGGACAAGTATTTCCTTAAAACCTTGTTTTCCAACTTGGATGGCAAACCATGACTACAAAGAAGATTATTTCGGCGACCCCGATTACATTGTTGACCAGTTGGAAGCGGAATTTATACCTTTTGCCATTCAATTTCTGAGACATGAGTTGAGTAAAATTGAACAAAACGGAGAGACGCTCATCGCAATAAAAGACGTATCTGCCTTGTTTGGCTTTGCCCGTTTGTCGGAAATTCTTAAAAGTTGTGATAAGAACTTTAAGGGGCGTTTGCTCATCTTTTTCCCGGGCGAGTTTGAAAACAATCAGTACCGATTGCTCGACGCAAGAGATGGATGGGATTATTTAGCCCGACCCATTACGCTATAAGAAATTAAAAATTGGATGAATTAAGGACCCCTCAGTATAAAATGATAAAAAACGATAACTAAACAATTTACTGTTCTAAAAACATAGAAATGACGAATAAAGAGCTATTTACGCTAAATCCCGAGCAAGTAAACCTCAAAAATGAGGGCGTTGCAAAAATTAGAACCATCAATGAAAAGGAAGATTTCTCCATTGTTGAGTACGAGTTAAAAACCTTTGTCTGTGAGGGTGAATACCACGCAGGACTGAAAAAAATATTGGAATATTATCTTCAAAACTACAACAGCACGGAGCAATCTGCCTTTTGGGTGAGTGGTTTTTACGGCAGTGGCAAATCGCATTTGGTGAAAATGGCGGGCTATCTGTGGGACAATTATGATTTTGGTGGCGGCAAAACGGCTCGAAATCTTAAACCTTTGCCGCAGGATATTCAAGACCTTTTCGTCGAAATTGACCGCAAACAGAAAATTCAAGGAAAACTCTCGATTGCGGGTACTTTGCGCGATTTTCCTTCCAAAGATATTAGTTATTCTTTCCTACAAATTTTTCTTAATTCTTTGGGACTGCCGCAGCAGTTGCACCACTTCAAATTTGTCTGCTGGGCAAAGCGAGAGGGCATTTATGATGCCTTGCAAGCGTTGGTCGAAGCGGCGGGTAAGGACTTCAGAAAAGAGATTGAAAACTTGTTCGTTTCGTCGGTTTTGGCTAAATCTGTCCTTGAATTGCAGCCTCAAATAGCTGAGAACGAGGTGAAACTGAAAGATTTTTTCAAAGCTCAATTTTCGAGAGTGGAGACGATTGGCAGAGAGGATTTTGTCAAAACCATCAAGGAAGACATCTTACCGCTTTATTTTGGCAACAAAATACCGTGTACCATCATCATTTTGGACGAAGTGCAGCAGTTTATTGGGTCGGACAGCAAGATGGCTTTTGATGTGCAGTTGCTCGCCGAAGATTTGTGTTCGAGGTTTGAAGGTAAATTTCTTTTGGTTGGAACAGGGCAAAATGCGCTGTTAGACACACCTAATTTGCAGCGATTGATGGCGCGGTTTCGCGTGTCCATTCAATTGACAAATACGGACGTTCAAACCGTTATTCGCAAGACAATTTTGGAGAAAAAACCGTCTGTTATTGCCAATTTAACCACTAAATTGGAATCCGTTTTGGGAGAAATTTCTCGAAACTTGGAAGGAACGGTTTTCGGCTATCTCACCGAAGATAAAAATACCTTAGTTGCCGATTATCCGTTGATGCCGTCCACAAGAAAATTGTGGGACAAAGCCTTGCAAGCCATTGATGCGGCGGGTACTTCGGGGCAACTACGGAATCAATTGCGCGTTATTGACGATAGTTTGAAGTCTATTGCCGCCCTTGAAGTCGGGCAGGTTGTCGCGGCAGATTTTGTTTTCAACCAAAATCAAACCCAACTCATTCAATCGGGGCTGTTGATGAACGATATGAGTAACCTCATTCAGCAAAGAAAAGCGAAAGGTGGCGATTCGGAAATTGAAGGCAGAATATTGAGTGCCGTCTTTTTACTCGACCTCATCGCGGCAAATACGCCCGATACGGGCTTGAAAGCCAATGAAACAACAATTGCGGACTTGCTGATTGACAACCTCAACGTCAACGCGGACACTTTCAGAACGAAGGTCAAAGCCTTGGTTAAAAAATTGGTCGAGGAGAAAGTTTTGATGCCCATCAATGACGAATTTAAACTCCAAACCAAGATTGGTGCGGAATGGGAACAAGCGTTTACCAAGGAATTTGTCAAACTTAGTAATTCGGGTGACGACCAAATTCAAAGCCTCAGAAGGGAGAAAATTGTCGCCTATTTCAAAGACAAAACCAGACCCCTCAGTATAACCCACGGAAATTCCAAAATTGTCCGTGAATTTGAGTTGTGGGATAAAAATACAATGCCAAATACTGACCACAAGCTCAATTTATGGATTCGAGACGGTTGGTTTGAAAGCGAAAACACGGTTATCAATGAAATTCGCGCGGCGGGGAACAACACGCCCATTGCTTACGCTTTTGTCAAAAAATTTAGAGACCCCGAATTGAAAACCGAGATTGTTAAGTTTTTGGCAACGGGGCTTGCCATAAATGCAATGGGGCTGCCCTCAACGCCTAAAGGCGAACAAGCCAAAAAAAGCATGGAAACCCGTCAAGCCCAAGCAAAAATGGGCGTGCAAGACTTGATTGACAAGATTTGCGGCGAAACAACCGTTTATCTCGCGGGGGGAAATAGCCTGCAAGCCAGTTCCCTAAAAGACAATATTCAAGAGGCACTCAACAGCATTGCCGACCGTCAATTTTCCGAATTTAAGGGAAAAGCCGATGCGCTTGATAGGAGTCATTGGAGTCAAGCACTCACTAAAGCACTCGCTACAAATCCTGATGCCTTGGCTGCCGTCGGCTACACGGGCGACGTGGATAAGCACCCGATGTCCACCGAAATCCTCCGTTTTATGGGCAATTCGACCAAAACGGGCAAGGATATCCGCAATCAATTTATGAAAGCACCTTACGGATGGTCGCAAGATGCAATTGATGCGGTGGTCGTAATGTTGAAAAATACGGCGTGGATTTCAACTTCCGAAGCGACGCTCAACGGGGCGAACATGAACCGAGCTATTTTCAAAAGAGAAGTTCACATTTTGTCCGCAAGGGATAAAATGGCGATTCGACAACTGTTGCAAAGTGGGGGCGTGGCGTGTCCGCCGAATAGTGAGATTTTTCCTTATTCCAATGCCTATCTCGATAAATTAAAAACCCTCGCCAACCAAGTAAGTGGCGATTCACCGCGTCCCGAACCGATTAACATCGCCTTTATTCGAGACATTGAAAACAAGGAAGGCAACGAGCGTTTACTTGATATTATCGCCCAAAATGACGTTTTAAAGGCTAAATTTACGGAATGGTCGGCGAAAGCCAAATTGGTCAATGTCCGTGAACCCGTTTGGATTTTGCTCACCGATTTGATGAAATTCGTCCCCGATGAACCCGATATGATGTCGCTCAAAAACGATGCGACGGCTATCCGCGTCAGCCGTTTGCTCTTGCAAGAACCCGATTTGATTCAGCCGCTTTTGAACACTTTGACCGATAAATTGGTCACGGCTTTAAACGTCAAAAAGCAAGCGTTCAACGACCTTTACGACGTGAAAATGGCGCATTTACAAGCCAATGACTATTTTAAAAAGCTAACACCAGAGCAAAAACATCCGATTTTATCGAAACATCAATTGCTCAAAAAGCCTGAAATTGAGTCTTTGAACGCCCGTGCTTTGCTAAACGAATTGCAAAAAGCGTCGCTTTATAATTGGGATACTAAAATTGCCGCTTTGTCGGGGCAGTTTCAGTCGGCACTCGATGAAGCGATTACTTTGTCCGCACCACAAGCCAAAACGTTCAATTTGCCGCGCAAAACCATTGCTAATCAAGCCGAAATTGACGCTTACGTGTTTGATTTAAAAACGGAATTGGAGGCATTGCTAAAAGATGCAAGCGTGCTTATTTTGAAATAAAGGGTCGTTTTTTTTTGTCATTCAGAAGGAATCTCTATTGTGTGGTACGTAGCCGCGTGTTTTTGTCATTCAGAAGGAATCTCTATTCTATGTGTCTTTTGTTTACGTCAAAAAGTATAGAATAGAGATTCCTTCTGAATGACAAAAACACCCCCTCAGTATAAAAGGCGTTTTTCCCCACTTTTCACGCATCACTTTTCACTTTTCACTCAAAATTATGTCTGTTCTTACATCCTCCCAACGCACAACCTTAGAAAACGCCGTCAAACAGGCGCGCAAAATTGCCGAACTCGGCGCAACAAATGCCTTAAAATCTCTCGCCGTCAATGAAGCCGAAGCCTTTGCCCACATGACGGACGCGCAACGCGCACTGCGCAACAATCTCCGCAGCAAAGCCCGTTTGCTCGGCGACGATTTGCCTGCTGATAGTAAACAAACGATTTACCTACTTGCCTACGAACTTGCCTACGAGACGTGGCACAAGATGCTGTTCGCCCAATTTTTGGAAACCAATAATTTGCTTATTCATCCCGAATTTGGGATGTCCGTTTCTATGACGGATTGCGCCGAGTTTGCGAAGGAAGAAGGGTTTGCCGACAAATGGGATGCCGCCGCAAGTTATGCGTCCAAAATGCTCCCCGCTATTTTTAGAACCGACGACCCGTTGACGCAAGTTGCCTTTGCCACCGAAGACCGCATCAAATTGGAATCTATTATTGACGCCTTAGACACCACCGTTTTTACCGCCGATGATGCCCTCGGATGGGTTTATCAGTTTTGGCAATCGGAGGCGAAAGCCGTTATCAATGCAAGTGGCGATAAAATTGATGGCGCAAGACTGCCCGCCGTCACGCAGTTATTTACCGAGCCGTACATGGTTAACTTCTTGATTGACAATACCTTAGGCGCGTGGTGGGTCAGTCGAAATCCGAACACGCCGCCGCCCGTCAATTTCGATTATTTGCGCCGTTTGCCCGATGGCACACCTGCCGCAGGAACGTTTGAAGGCTGGCCCGATGCAACCGCACACGTAACTTCGCTTGACCCGTGCATGGGGTCGGGGCATTTTGTCGCCGCCTTGTTTCCCATTTTTGCCGAATTAAGAAGGCACGAAGAAGGTTTGACGAAGGAAGAAGCGACCGATAAAGTCATTGCCGAAAACCTCCACGGACTCGAACTTGACGCCCGTTGCACGCAAATTGCCGCGTTCAATCTCGCGCTCACGGCGTGGAAATATTGCGGCAGCTACCGAATACTGCCCGATATGAACCTCGCGTGCAGCGGCATTGCCCCGACGGGAAAAGAAGAAGATTGGGTAAAACTCGTCGGAAAAGTTGAAAGAACCGACGACAAAGCACGCCTCGAAAACGGGATGCGGACGCTCTACGACCATTTTCAACTCGCCCCCGAACTTGGTTCACTACTCGACCCTTCGACGATTGCCGTCAATGCGTTTACCGCCTCTTTTGACCAATTGCAGCCCGTTTTGCTCAAAGCACTCGACAGTGAAGCCGATACGGAACTGCTCGAACGCGGCGTGCTTGCGGCAGGCATTGCGAAAGCGGGGGAGTTGTTGGGGAAAAAATACACGCTTATCGTTACTAATGTGCCGTATTTGTCGCGCGGCAAACAGGGCAAAATTATGGCGGATTATTGCGAAAAAAACTATCCCGAAGCAAAAGGCGACCTCGCCACCGTCTTTCTGAACAAAATGTTGAAGGCAAATACTGAGGGGGGTATCTCGTGCAGCGTCATTCCACAAAATTGGTTATTCCTTACTTCGTATAAGAAATTTAGAGAAAAATTATTGAAAAATGAAACGTGGAATATCGTTGCGCGGCTTGGTTCAGGCGCTTTTAGTCAAATAAGTGGGGAAGTGGTTAAAGCCATTCTTATCAGTATTCAGCGTAAAAAACCGAAAGAAACGCACCAAATCGCGGGTTTTGATGTGTCAGAAGACCCGAACGCGGCGGCAAAAGACGACGCACTCAAAGTCACAACGCTCAAAATGGTGAGGCAAGCGGAACAGTTGGGAAATCCTGATGCAAGGGTGGTGATTGGTGATTTATCGCAAGGGAATACATTACTATCAAATTATGCATCTTCCGTTCAAGGTACTATGCCATCCGATCGTTCGAGATTAGTGTTTTCGTTTTGGGAAATTGCTACAAAAGAATTTAGCTGGTCATATTTACACGGGTCAACAAATCTTAATGCTAATTATTCTGGGAGGCACCAAATATTTAAGTTTGATTTATTTAAAGTGATTTACAAAGAAATTGGTGGTAGATATCAAGGTCAAAAGGCTTGGGGACAAAGAGGCATTACAGTATCTATGATTGATAAATTACCTGTAAATATTCACACAGGAGAACCTTTTGATGGAAATATTCATGTCATTACACCTATCAAAGAAGAAGATTTAAATGCAATATTTTGTTTTACGCAATCAGCGGATTTTGTAAAGGAGGTTCGTAAGATTGATCAGAAACTATCCGTTACGTGTGCCACCTTAGTCAAAGTCCCTTTCGACCTCGCACATTGGCAACAAATCGCCGCTGAAAACTATCCAAACGGTTTGCCCGAGCCTTACAGCGACGACCCGACGCAGTGGTTGTTTCACGGACATCCTGCGCAAACGCCGCAACCTTTGCAGGTGGCAATTGCGCGTTTGTTGGGCTATCGTTGGCCCGCCGAAAGCGACGCGGCGATGGCGTTATCGGCGGAAGCACGCGGTTTTATCGAAAAAATCAAGGCATTTAACCATTTTACGGACGACGACGGCATATTTTGCCTCCCCTCAGTAAATGGCGAGTCGGCGGCATCGGATAGGCTACGGGACTATCTGCAAGCCGTTTTTGGCGACGTTTGGCACGCGCAAATCATCACGGAACTGTTGGAGAAAGAAGGCGCAAGTGCCGTAAATTTGGAAGATTGGTTGCGGAAAGAGTTTTTTGCGCAGCACTGCCGATTGTTCCAAAACCGCCCGTTTGTTTGGCATATTTGGGACGGACGCGCCGACGGTTTTTCGGCATTGGTGAACTACCACACCTTGGACAAAGCGAACTTAACGAAATTGATTTATGCCTATCTCGGCGATTGGATACGGGGTTGCGAAGCGAAAAAGAAAGCGGGTGAAAGCGGTGCAGAAGGTTTATTGAGTGCCGCCATGCAGTTGAAAGAAAAATTGGAAGCGATACTCGAAGGCGAAACGCCTTACGATATTTTCGTCCGTTGGAAACCTTTGGCACAACAGCCGACGGGTTGGGACCCCGATTTGAACGATGGCATTCGGTTGAACGTGCGTCCGTTCGTGGAAGCGGGGGTTTTGCGCAACAAATTTAACGTGAAATGGGGCATTGATAGAGGTAAAAACCCGCCAAATACGCCTTGGGGCGAGATTCGGGACAACGATAGGCATTTGAGTTTGGCGGCAAAACAAGGGGTTTCTTATGAATGATACAAAAAGAGGACCCCTCAGTATAAATGGCATTTTTACGCTGTTTTTTGCTGAAGACTCCGAAGATTTTTGGAATAGGTATTTTTAGGCTTTAAATGCCTCAAATCCGTTAGGATTTGCACATTTATAGAAATCCGAATGAACGATTTTCACCGACTCCGTAGGAGTCGAACGTTGGTTTTCAAGCATTTCAATGTGCGAATCCTACGGATTCGAGAAAAATGAACGCTTATGTTTTTGCTATAAACGTGCAAATCCTAACGGATTTGATGTGAAAATGCCGCTTCAAAAAATCTTCGGCGTTTTCAGTTTTTTTTAGCTTTTTGTTGCTTGATTAGTGGTTGGAATTAGGTGCTTTGTAAAATTTTTCATTGAAACATTGAAACATTGCGTTATTGAAACGCCGTATCTTTACACAAAACATTGAAACATTGAAAGTTTCTCAAAGCCTCACAATGGTAAAAACTTCTTTAAATGCCTGTGCTTCGTTCAGAGAATCAGGCACAATGACAAGTCTGTACGACGCCCTCAGTATTGACGAGGCAAAAACCAATTTTAGGACATTCGTAAATGGTTTGTTTCAATTATCCCATGTTTCAATTATCCCATGTTTCAATCATTTAATGTTTCAATCATTTATTAACGATGTTACGCACCGTCCCGTTAGGGACAGCATATTTGTAACCGCCGATTTCAATCGGCGGACAGTTTATTATCAGTTCCCCTTTGTCTCGGAGAGACAACATCTTACGTTTATTATGTTGTCTCTCCGAGACAAAAGGAAAGATTAGCAGTTGTCTCCCGCCGATTGAAATCGGCGGTTACAAATATTTCGTCCCTAACGGGACGGCAAGCCTACGTAACATCAGTTATTAATTCAATGTGTCAATGAAAAAAGAAAAAGTATCCGCTACAAGCAATTTGACGCTTAATAATGAAGCGTTAAAACAATCATTCGGCACTACGGGCAACCTGCCGAGCGTGGAAACAGTTGAGAACGCCGTGGCAATAGTTACAAGCGATGTCGAGCAAAAAGTACCTACTGAACGCAACGCGCGTAAACGGGAGACCATTAAAGGGACAATTTTACAGTCAGTTATGATTGACAAAGAATTATTGAAAAAAGTAAAACACACGGCTTACTACAATGAAAAAAGTATATCCGAAGTCGTAAACCAAGCGTTGCGGCTATTTTATGATTAGATTTTAGCCATTCATTAATTCAATGTTTCAATGAATTAACCATTTTTTAAAATTAATTGAGATGATAAATAAAGAATTGACCTCTTTTGATGGTAAACAAACCATTTTTGAGCAACTAAAAGCAGTTGACGAAAACGGCAACGAGTATTGGACAGCCCGAAAATTGTCCGAAATACTTGATTATGCCGATTTTAGGAACTTTCTCGCCGTCATTGGTAAAGCAAAGGAAGCGTGTATCAATAGCGGACAAGACCCTGTTTATCATTTCGTTGACTTCAACGAAATGATAGAAATAGGGAAAGGTGGTAAACGGCAAGTTGAAAACGTGAAACTTTCTCGTTACGCATGTTACCTCATTGTCCAAAATGCCGACCCGAGTAAAGAAGTTGTTGCATTAGGGCAAACGTATTTTGCGGTTCAAACGCGTTTGCAAGAGCTACAGCAAATGGACGAATACAGCCGCTTGTCCACGGATTCAGAAAAACGTTTGTTTCTTCGTGATGAACTTAGAAAACACAATGTTCAATTAGCTGGCCCGAAAATTTGCCAACTGAGGACAGTATCAAAAAATTGGAACAAGCGAGAAATAAACAAAATAAAGCCAACCTCAAAACAAATAGAGCGGGCGAATTGCCGTTTGACGAAAAAGCGGATTGAAGGTCATTTTGTCTCAAAATTCGCTTAATCCCTAATTTTTTGATAGATTAAGCGGACTTGGTGGTTTCAAATTCGCTTAATCCCTAATTTTTTGATAGATTAAGCGGATTTTATGATAAATAATCCGCTTAATGTCTGTATTTTCACGGCTAAAATTAAAAGCGATGGATAATATTTTAGTTGGCAGAAAGCAACAAATAGAAGATTTGCAGGAAGTTTTGGCTTCAAACCGACCTGAAATGATGGCACTCGTTGGGCGGCGACGCGTGGGCAAAACGTATTTAGTGCGTCAAGTTTTTGCGGGACGGATTGATTTTGAATTAACGGGTTTACAAGACGACAACAAAGAAGCGCAAATCCAAAACTTCATTTTCAGTATGGGCAAGTATTTTCCCAATTTTGAATTAACGGCAAAACCCACTTCTTGGTTAGACGCCTTTCACGTCTTGTCACAAGCCCTTGAAAGTCTAAAAAAGACCGAGAAAATGGTCGTTTTTATTGATGAATTGCCGTGGTTGGATACAAATCGTTCTGATTTTATTACGGGTTTGGGCTGGTTTTGGAACACATGGGCGAGCCAAAATTTTGTCGTTCTGACGATTTGCGGCTCTTCGGCTTCGTGGATGATAAAGAAAGTTGTCAATGACCGAGGCGGTTTGCACAACCGCATCACCAAATTGCTCATGTTGTATCCGTTCACGCTTGCGGAAACGGAAGAATATTGTCGGTCTCGCGCCATTAACCTCAATCGGTATCAGATGTTGCAAGTTTACATGACGATGGGCGGCATCCCGATGTATCTTGACCAATTGAAATCGGGTTTATCAGCGATGCAAAATATACAAGCGATATGCTTTTCCCAGACGGGTTATTTGCGGCATGAATTTGACCGTCTGTTTGCGTCACTTTTTAGGAATTATCAGCAACACGTCGTTATTATTCGCGCTTTGGCGAGCCGTCGGGCGGGATTGACGCGCCAAGAAATCATCAAAATAACGAAGTTTAGCAACGGCGGTATGCTCTCGGAAATTTTGGATGAATTGGAAAAATCGGGCTTTGTAAGTATGCACAGTGGCTATGGCAAGAAAGTGAAAGACACGCTTTTTCGATTATCAGACGCCTACGTGTTGTTTTATTTGACTTTTATTGAGCCACTCGGCAAAAATACGACGATTGATTTTTCTCAATTGAGCGATTTGCCCCAATGGAAAACGTGGAGTGGCTACACTTTTGAAAATATTTGCATCGCGCACATCGCCCCGATTCGTAAAGCGTTGGGCATTTTTGGCATGGCGTCTTCGGTTTCATCCTTTGTGGCGGGTCCCGAAGACGGTTTTTCAGGCGCGCAAATAGATATGTTGATTGATAGAAATGACCAAACAATTAATGTGTGTGAAATCAAATTTAGTTCGACCGTCTATGAAATGACCAAAAAAGATGTGGACAATATGGAGAATAAAAAACAGGTTTTCAGATACCATACAGGCACTAAAAAGCATTTGTTTACCACCCTTATCACAACAATCGGCGTGGCTAACAATGCCAACAGAATTAATCATATTGACCAAGTTGTGACTTTGGACGATTTATTTAAGGATTAGATACTGATAGAAAGGTAAAAGAGGACCCCTCAGTATAAACGGCATTTTTTCTCGTTTTTTCAATAAAAACAACCACAAATGGCATTGAGTATTTACGATAAAGTCATACAAGCATTGGCACAAGCCGAAAACCACAACAGTCATTTGATGGTGAAACCCGAAGTGATAGTGTGGCTTGACCCCGACAATCAATGGAGCGATGTGATAGCAGTATTGCAAGCATCGCTGCCGCAATTGCTGATATTAGGTAACTACGACCCCTCCCTAAAAAGCGGTCCTGCGATATGGTTGAAGTGCATGATTGCGCGGCTGTTGCCCGAAGCGGATTGGGACGCGGCGGCTATTCCAATTGTCTATCTGCCGAACGTGTCAAAAAACGATTTGAAAGATGTTGGAAACGCCGTCTTTAATTTTCAACCTTTGTTGGAATATCAATACACAGGCACATTATTTCTGCAAGAGAACGGACGCGAATGGAGCATTTTGGCATTTGTGGAGAACCCCCTCAGTGGTTTGGGCGTAAAAGTCGCCAAAGACACGGCAACAAAAGCCGCGTTGAAAAAGACACTTTCGACGATTTTTCAAGACAAAGACGTGTTTTCAAGTAGAAATTTCGTTGATGCTGATTATTTGAACAATCAATTGTTTCCGAACATTATTCCAACAATCCTTAATTGGTTGTGCAAAGGCGAGGCGTTTTTTCAGACACTTGACGCAGGCAAACGGGAAGTATTTACGCACCTCTGCAAATCGCAATACGATTTTGAACCCGACCCTAAAAACATAAAAGCCATTGCCGAAAAACTTGGTGCACAGAAAAACGCTTGGAAATACGTCTGGCAACTCTACGCTACTGCCCCGCATAAATACGCCGATATAGAAGCTCTTTTGCGATTGGCAAAACCGACGGATTTAGGCACAGGCATTTTTGCCCTGCCCGAAGAAAGTTGGCCCCAAGTGAATGAGCAAAAAGAAGTCCTTTTGGGTGAAAATTTAGAAAAAGCCGCCAAATTGGATGCCGTAAAAGCCTTATCGTTGCTTAATAATTTGGAAACGGAACACCGCGAGAGACGAGATTGGGTTTGGCGCGAATTGGGCAAATCACCTTTGGCGGAAGCGTTGGTATATTTGGTATTGATGGCGTCAAAATCGCGGGAAAGTTATGCGTCTGCTTCGATTGACGACCTTAAAAACTATTACACTACTGAGGGGTATCAAATTGACCAAGCCATGCGACAAGCCTTTGCCGTCGTCCGAACGGACAAAGACAAAACGCTTATCAAAGGGATTATTCATTTGTTTTATCAGCCGTGGCTGGGGACATTGACGAATAAGTTTCAAAAATTGGTAGAAGCTGATGCCACCATTTTTACGGCCCAAATGGCACGTGAAGAGACAGAACCTTACGTCTTATTCGTGGATGCTTTTCGCTACGAATTGGCGGAATCCTTCAAAGAACGTTTAGTAGAAAAAAAGTATAAAGTTCAATTAGACAACAGTTGGTCGGCAATACCTTCTTTAACGCCTACGGCAAAACCAAATGTATCGCCAATTGCCACTTTGGTCTCAACGCAAAGTAAAATTGTGGAATTTAGACCACAATTGCACAATGGAAAAGACCTACAAACAGCCGTTTTTAGGGAGGCGTTGAAAATCAAAAACTACATACACGTCACGCATCCGAACGACATTCAAAGCGACGGAAAGCATTGGCAAGAGATTGGCGATATTGACACCAAAGGACACGAAGAACAAGCGGATATGGTCAGAAGGGTAGAGGAACTATTCGGACAAGTGCAAGAAGCCTTAGACAATGCCTTTGCACGCGGCATCAAACGGATAAAAATAGTGACCGACCACGGTTGGTTATTGTTGCCAGGCGGTTTGCCCAAAACGCAACTCAACGCGGGTTTAACCGAAACGCGGTGGGGCCGTTGCGCGTTAATCAAACACGGGGCGCAAACAGATTTGTTACATTTGCCGTGGCGGTGGGACCCCTCAGTATTTATTGCCTACGCGCCGAGTATTTCCTTTTTCAAAGCCAATGAAGCATACGCGCATGGCGGTATTTCACTGCACGAATGTTTAGTGCCAACGCTATACATCGAAAATCCAAACGTTTTGACGGTTAACGGGGCGATAAAAGGCGTAAAATGGGTCAATTTGACATGCCAAATTATGACGACCGAAGTACCCGAAGGCTACGCGATTGATATTCGGACAAAATACAACGATGCTAAAACCTCCATCGTTTTGACCCAAAATAAGCAATTAAAAGAGAATAAGGTAAAATTAATGGTGGACGATGCCGCCGAAGCCCAAGCCGCAACCATTGTTTTATTGGATGAAAACGAACGCATTATTAACAAACAAGCCACCACAGTCGGCGGTTAAAAAACATACAGAAAATGGACTTAGACAACATCGACCACTTAGCCGCTAAAGCCTTTGAAGGCTTCATTGTCCGCAAAGATTTGTTGGAACAATTCCGCAAAACCTATCCCGTACCAACCTACGTGATAGAATTTCTATTGGGCAGATATTGCGCCACGACCGACGAAACGGAGATTCAAGAAGGCTTAGAAATTGTCAAAAGGCAATTGCAAGACCGCACCGTTCGCCCGGGCGAGGAAGAGTATTTCAAATCCAAAGCAAGAGAAAAAGGGTCTATCAAACTGATTGACATCATCACGGCTCGATTAGATACGAGTTCAGATAGCTACGTGGCTACTTTGCCAAGTTTGCAACTCAATAAAGTCCGCATTTCTCCCGACATTGTCAACGCGAACGACCGCATGTTGACGGGCGGTTTTTACGCCGAAATTGAATTGGCTTACGATGCTTTAATTGCCCAAGAAAGTAGAGACAGTCCGTTTGGGATTACGAATCTTCGCCCGATTCAATTGTCTCAACGCAATGTTTTGGACACGCTTTACAAAGGTAGAGACCATTTTACGTTGGCACAATGGCAAGATTTGTTGATTCGGAGCGTGGGCATGGAGCCTTCTAATTTATCAGAAAAAGCCAAACACGTTCTTTTTGTCCGCATGATTCCATTTGTGGAACGGAACTACAATTTGATTGAACTCGGACCACGCGGCACGGGAAAATCCCACCTTTATCAGCAAATTTCGCCTTATTCGCACTTGGTTTCAGGTGGTAAAGCGACCGTTGCCAAGATGTTTGTCAACATGGGCAGCGGTGAGCGCGGGCTTGTTTGCAAGTACGATGTGGTGTGTTTTGACGAAGTATCAGGCGTCTCTTTCGACCAAAAAGACGGCGTGAATATTATGAAAGGCTACATGGAAAGCGGTGAATTTAGTCGTGGCAAAGAACCTATTCGCGCCGACGGCGGCATCGTGATGGTCGGCAATTTTGACGTAGATGTTGAGCATCAGCAACGGGTTAGCCATTTATTTGGTCCTTTGCCTAAGGAAATGCGCGACGATACGGCATTTATGGACAGGATTCATGCCTTTGTGCCAGGTTGGGATTTTCCAAAACTCAACAAACAGTATTTTACCAATCACGTTGGTTTAGTGAGCGATTTTCTTGCCGAATGTTGGACGCGCCTTCGAGATACCAATCGTTTATCTACCGTTTTGCCGCGCATTGATTTTGGCGGCGCACTGAGTGGCCGCGACACAACCGCCGTCAACAAAACAATCAACGGACTTTTGAAATTGATGCAGCCAAACCCCGTAACCCCCGTTTCTGACGAATTGTTAGAATGGGTGGTGAAAATTGCTTTGGAATACAGGCGGCGCGTCAAAGAGCAACAAAAACGCATCGGTTCGGCAGAATTTAGAAACACACATTTTAGTTACCGCATTGGTGAAAATGGGGTAGAAACGTTCGTCACGACACCCGAGCTTCACAGCGAAAATACGATAAGCGAAGACCCGCTTCCGCCAGGTCAAATTTGGGCACTCAATGCAGGTGGCCAAGAAGAAACAACGGGCTTGTATAAACTTGAAATCAATGCGGGTTTTGGTTCGGGCGTCAAAATATTGAACAAGCCTGCGCCACCTCAATTTCAAGAGAGCGTTCGTTATGCAGAGCAAAATCTGTACAGCAAAAGCAAAGCACTCATTGGCGATAGAGATGCCCGTTCGTATGAGTTTTCTATTCAATTGCGCGCTTTTGACGCCTCTAAAAGTGGCAACGGTATGGGTATGGCGGTATTAATTGGTTTATGCAGTGCTTTATTGGAAAAAAATACCAAAGGCGGTTTAGTAATTATCGGGCAACTCAATTTAGGCGGCTCACTGGATATGGTCTATAATGCCGTTAATCTTGCCGAAATTGCCGTTGAAAAAGGCGCAACAACCTTACTCATTCCCCTCAATGCCCGAAAGCAATTGAATGATTTGTCGGATGAAATGATTACCAAGATTAATATTCAATATTATACAGACTTGAAAGATTGCTTAATGAAAGCATTGTTGGATTGAAATGAGTAATAGGCCCCCCTCAGTATCCGACCGCCAAATCAACCTATTTTAGGGCGTTCTTTCTGAATGACAAATTGCACAGATAATTTACAAAAAGATAAATTATGTTATGCGTAGGTACACACGGCCGTGTGTATCTACGGGGTGTAATATTAAATCCAATAAATTAGATTATGGATAGCCTTACTTAATTTGATACGCCAAATTAAGATTACCTAATAAATCTTGTCCTTTGATTGCGCCACTTTTCTGTTGGTTTATGAGGCTCAACTGTACACTAAACTTCTTTTGTGCATAAGCGACACTTAATTTATCGGAACTATCGGCTTTATGGTACAAAAGCCTTTTTGAATAATTCATAAATTGTAAGTCATTGATTATCAGCAGGGTTCAACGTTCGGGGAACTTTTAAAGTTCCCCGAACGTGCGCCGTATTCATCATTTAAAAAAGGACATTTAATTAAACTTTTAATCAAAATTATTTAATTGAATTTTAAACATATTCAGACATGAAGCAGTTAATTTTCTTATTGGTTTTTACAGCCACTCAATTTCTAAATATTTACAATGCGTCAGCACAAAATACGGATTCAACAACCGTTTTTGGCTATGCAATTCCCGGCCCTAAATTAGATTCAAATGGCAATCCGAAGTGCGTTTTTAAACCCGCTTTCAAGCGGGTAGGCTTCACAACGGGAGCGTTATTTCCGCTCAATGGCAGTCAAACGGGCGGTACTTCGGGCATTCGTTTTGAACTCGGTATGTCGAATGAATGGTCAATTTTAGCCGATTTTCAAGGCAATAGAAGCCGAAATAGTCAAGACAGCACTTTTTCTGGCGGTCAAGCGGGTTTGATGTTCCGCACAATGCCTTTTGCAGCACGGCGTTTGCAGCCTTATTTTGGGGCAGGTTGGGCCATCGGCGGCGGTCGTTCGGGCGGTAACGGAGGCCGTGGAAAAGGCCGCAATTTTGACTTCGTTGACGATGCTACTGAGGGGGTCGTGAGAAATTACGCAGTCCTTCAAACGGGCGTTAACTACATCCTTTTCAAACGCATTATTGCTTCCGTAGAAGGCAATTATCAAGTGCAGGTTGGTGGTACAAATGCGCAGAAATTGGGCGGGGCAAGTGCTAAATTAGGTTTGGCATATCAATTCGGTAAACGGAAATAAGTTATAAGTTATAAGTTATAAGTTATAAGTTATGAGTTATGAGTTATGAGTTATGAGTTATGAGTTATGAGTTATGAGTTATGAGTTATGAGTTATGAGTTATGAGTTATGAGTTATGAGT
>JAYSRS010000140.1:0-2103 GCA_043720935.1 Saprospiraceae bacterium | reverse complement strand
CTTTGGCTTTTTGACGGCGGCGTAGCTGCCAAATCTCGGTAATATTAAAACCACCGACCACTTTTTTACGCGGTGTAACCGCGAAACAGGCGGTTTTGCGGTTACACCGCATAGAAAATTGTACTTATGAGTCTAATGTTACCGAGATTTTGCAGCTACGCCGCAACTTGAAAATCCCAAAGCGGAAATTGCTGGGTTACAAATTCTTGGAGAGTTCTTCTAAAATTAATACAATTTTTTCAAGTAAGGCCCCCCGTCAGTATCTAACCACTCGTCGAATCTTGGCGGCTTATTTTTATACGCGGCGTCAAAAACAGGATTCGGATTCCGCATCACAATCGTGCGCGTCACCCACGCGTCACCTTCGTCGGTGTTCGCATTTTTGCGGCCAATCGCTTTGTCTTTTTCTTCGCCTCTTTTTGTTTTATCGTTGTCAAAAAGGTCTAACGGCGTCGGCAAATCAATCATTTCAAAAGGCGTAACGTCGAAATGTTGACGGCTGACGATGAGTTTAAACAGGCTGTCGCTGCTCTGATTGTTGAAAATCTGAACGTGTGGCTCATAAACCAAATCAATCCATTCACCATCCCACACCTTCACCGTACTGCCTTTTTGTTCCAACAACTGAACACCCGCCGAAAAGAAATCGGTCGTCACACCAAACGTTGTGGATAAGCATAACAGGCTGACATACAAGGGTTTAGTGTCGTTATTTGTTACCGAAATACTGATTTCACCGTAAGGAAATCCTTTCTCGTTTTTAGTCGAATAAGGAATACTAACAAACTCTTCGCCCTTGTTTTCTTGAATGGGCGTTGCTGTTGTTTTGCCTTTTTCAAGGAAACTAATGGTCACTTTATCCAAACTCAAGGTGTTGTCGCCGCTATTTTCCAAATTTTTGACATATTCAAATTGTGAAATCTGATTTAAGTCGCTAAACGCCAAATCCACGTTTGCGGTCGGCATAACGAGGGGTTTGTAGCGCACTTTTTCGTCCGCGTCAATACGGTTTGTAATCACATATTTGTTCTTGAAAATCCGCAAAGCATAGTCGGCAAGGTCTTCTTTGGGAACAATATTAATGTTTTTTCCTGCTTCGTTTAGCACATTGCGGAAGGCTTGTTCCATCGCCGCGTTGCCGTCCAAATTGTCAATAAAAAGGCCAATTGGTGCGGACAAAAAGCCGTCAATCATGCCTTTGTATTGGGCTTGCGGGTCTAATTTATAAGCCTCGGCAATGGTCAAAGTTGTGTGATTTGCCGCTATTTTATCAAGCGTTGCGTCGAGCGATAATGTGCCATCAAACGAGACAATTTTAACACCTTTCGATTGATTGCTGATGCCTTGCAACGCGCCCATATCCATCAACCAACCGTCCGTTTTGTTGAATACAAGGTTGGTATAAAACGGTTTACTGCCGCCCATTTTGCCCAAAAACAAGCGAAATAAGTCCGATTTGTCCGTCGAAGCGTAGATTTGAGGAATTTGGGTGTATTGATTTTTGAGGTAATTCCGAATCCGATTTTGCAAATCTCGATAGGTCACAACGCCTTGCGAACGGTCGAGAATGTCCATCAGATTGTTGGTAAAAACGCCGCCAAACGGTGTTTCTTTTGCCCGTTCATTAGCCCGACAAGCGGCCATTGCGACGTGTGGCGTAAGCGGGAAAATGCGGTTTATGGGGTTCGTTTCCAAGAGTTTGGGATTGATGTCGTTGGCAAATAAAAAGTCTTTCCACGGGCGTTGACCTAACACCTCTACAATCAGTCGTTCTTTCAAACCGTCGTTTGCATTCATCCCGCGTGTGTTTTCGCCCGAATGACAACAGTCCGTAACGACCACAATCTGCGGTGTTTCGCTTTTAGGTTCACCGCGCTCATTGTGGGTTGTAATGTACGTCAGTAGATAGCGTAACTCTTTGTCTGCCAACAGTTTACAATTTTTGAAGCCGACAGGAATGCTGTCAAACAAGGCCAAACCTTCGAGTCTTTTGTTCGGTTCAGCCGTCCATACTGAGGGGTCTGCTTCTTCCTGCGCGCCATGTCCCGAGTAGTAAAAAAGGACAATGTCGTCCGATTTTGCGGCAGCCAAATGCGTTTTAAA
>JAYSRS010000139.1:0-2105 GCA_043720935.1 Saprospiraceae bacterium | reverse complement strand
AAGTGATAAACGAAAAGTGATAAACGAAAAGTGATAAACGAAAAGTGATAAGTGGTTTTGAGCTGCGGCGTAGCTGCAAAATCTTGGTAACAGAAGCCCGTAAGTCCAATTTCAAGTGCGGTGTAACCGCTAAACTGCCTGTTTTGCGGTTACACCGCATAAAAAAATGGTTGACAGTTTAATATTACCGAGATTTCGCAGCTACGCCGCCGTGAAAAAGACAAAGCGAAAATTGTAGATGTAAAACGCAAAACTAACAAAAAGCCGCAAAATACTGAGGGGATCTATTTTCATTGTAAGACAACATAGAACCATTGTAAGACAACATAGAAGCTAATGCAGACAACATTTGTCATTGTGAGGAGGCTCGACGAAGCAATATCCAAAGTTTCAGTGGTCATTTTAATAAAAAAGCAACCATTTTAGTTTAAAATCGTGCTAAAATCTTAAAGATTGCTTCGTCGTGCCTCCTCGCAATGACAACGCTATTTGATAGAAATTTCGCAGTAAATTAGTATTTCAGAAGCCTGTAATATCTCAATATCACCCCTTGCGTCGATGTTCAAAAAACGCCGTCATTTTGTCCATTGCTTGCCCCAACATTTCGACCGATGGTAAAAAGACAATCCTAAAATGGTCTTTTTTAGGATAATTAAAGCCATTGCCCGGGACGACTAAAATGTGTTTTTCTTCCAATAAATCATAGACAAAATCATCGTCGTCTTTGAAATTAAATTTCTTTAAATCAATTTTTGGAAAACAATACATCGCGCCTTTCGGACGGACGCACGTAACGCCGTCAATCGCCGTCAATTTGTCCAAACATAGCTCCATTTGCTTATACAAACGCCCCGTCGGAATCACCAAATCTTTAATGCTTTGATAACCGCCCAAAGCCGTTTGAATGCCCAATTGTGCCATTGCGTTCGCACATAAACGCATAGACGCGAGCAAAGTCAAGCCTTCGACGTAACTTTTAGCACGGTGTTTTGCTCCGCACATAATCAGCCAACCACCGCGAAAACCTGCCGCCCGATAGTTCTTCGATAAACCACAAAAAACAACCGCCAAAGTGTCTTCAACCATCGGGGCAACCGAGTGGTGCGTCGCACCGTCATAAAGGATTTTATCGTAAATTTCGTCAGAAAACAAGACCAAACCGTGCTTTTCGGCTATCTTCACAATGCCTTCCACCACTTCTTTTTCATACACCGCTCCCGTCGGGTTGTTTGGATTTATCAAGACAATCGCCTTGGTTTTGGCCGTAATTTTGGCTTCCAAATCCTTTAAATCGGGATTCCAATCGCTGTCTTCATCACAGACATAATGCACCGCTTTTCCTCCTGCTAGGCCAACCGCCGTTGTCCAAAGTGGATAATCGGGCGAAGGAATCAAGACTTCATCGCCGTCATTAATCAAGGCTTGCATAGACATCACAATCAACTCCGAGACGCCGTTGCCAATAAAAACGTCTTCAATTTGCGTATTTCTGACGCCAATCGTTTGGTAATAATGTTGCACCGCTTTACGCGCCGAAAACATCCCGCGTGAGTCCGCGTAGCCTTGTGCATCGCGTATGTTAGCGATGATGTCGGCCACAATTTCGTCGGGCACATCGAAGCCGAAAGCAGCAGGATTGCCGATGTTGAGGTTGGTAATTTTAAAGCCTTGTTGTTGCAAATGCAAAGCCCGTTCGTAGGTATTGCCTCTGATTTCGTAGCGGAGGCTTTCCATGCGGTTGCTTTTCTTGAACTGTTTTTGAAAATGCTGCATAATGATAAATAATTAATTGATTGATAATAAATGGGTTGTTTTCTGTTTTTCCACGGATTTCACGAATTAACACGGATTTTTATGGGCGATTTATGTTAAGCTACGCTTACAAAAGCTGCATTAATCTCTGACGTTACGCAGACTTGCCGTCCCGCTAGAGTCGAGCGTTGATTAGTTATTCCTAAATGCGGCGTAGCTGCAAAATCTCGGTAATACTCAACGCAACAACGACTTTTACCATGCGGTGTAACCGCAAAACAGCACGTTTAGCGGTTACACCGCATAATCTCGGTAATATTGCCCGAAGCTCAATTTTTTATGCGGTGTAACCG
>JAYSRS010000138.1:0-2106 GCA_043720935.1 Saprospiraceae bacterium | reverse complement strand
AAAAAACGAACGAACAGAATCCCGAATCCGTTAGGATTCGCACATTTATAGATAAAACAACCGTGAAAGTTCCCCGAATCCGTTAGGATTCGCACGTTTGTTCAAAATGCGTCGAACTTTCAATGTGCGAATCCTAACGGATTCGGGGAATTTTCACGGTTGTTTTATCTATAAATGTGCGAATCCTAACGGATTTGGGCATTAAAAAAAGATGTGGGTAATGGACAGGGTTTTTAACCTCGACGACGTTGGGTCATTAAAGGAACAAATCGTCCATTGTCACCTCATTTTGCACAAGGGCAGTCGCGTATTTGTTTTTCTCAACACCATACGTTGTAATCATGGTTAAGAACACGGCTTTCTTGGTTTTCGTTGCCGTTTTGAAGGTCGAAATTTTAGACCGTAGTTTTTCTGAATAGTCTTTATCAATGGCGAAAGTATCCAACGAAAATTTGCATTCACAGACATTGATAACTTGGTCGCGTCGGTCAATCAGCAAATCAATTTGAGCCGATTTTTCAGTTGTACTGCCTTTCCAAGACGCATTGTTTGATTGAACACCGCCGATGCTCAACGCACGTTTTATTTGGTTTATGTGGTCAATACACACTTGCTCAAATGTAAAGCCTTGCCACGCTCTTTGAACGGGACTGTCAATCAGATTGAGCCAAGCGTTCTCGCCTTGATATGTGCCATTTTTAATAAATTTAAAATAAAAAGCGGTATAAAAGTCTGATAATCTGTACAATACATTCTTCTGTTTATTATCAAATGATGTATAAGAACGAATAAAACCGTTTTCCTCAAGGTCTGCCAAAATCTTTGTTAACGTGCCGCCCGATGTGATATTTGACAGTCTAACAATATCGTTGCGTTGCAGTCCTTCGGTTTTGGTGGATAGAATTTCGACGACTGTTTCATACGCCTCATACTTGCGAAAGAGCGAGCGATAGAGGTTAAAAAATTCATTTTTCAATAAAGCGGCGGCATCAAAAAACAGTTCTTGGATATTTTGAGCCGCGCTCAAATGTGGCTGAACGGCGTCCAAATAGTAAGGAATGCCACCCAAAACCATGTATAATTGAACGATTTGATAGCGGTCTAACACACAATTTTTAGACACCAACAAGGCTTCGGTTTCTTGCAAAGTAAACGGCTCAATTTTCATTTTTTGCGTAATGCGATTGTGCAAACCGCCGTCATTATTGATAAGAATGTTAATCATCCAAGACGCGGCAGACCCGCAAACGATGAGCAAAACATCTTTGCGATTGCTGGCCCAACTGTTCCAAAAGTGTTCGAGGCCCATCATAAAATCGGAGGCTTGCGTATCAAACCACGGCAATTCATCGAAAAAAATCACTTTTTTCCCTTTGGTTGTTTTACTTTCCAGATGGTCAATCAAGCGTTGAAAAGCAACGAGCAAATTGTTAGATGCACCCTCAAAAAATAAAGAAGATTGCTTGCGAAGTACCGTATCGAAGTTAAATAATTGTTGCGTGGTATCGGCATTCGCCATGCCCGACACCTGAAAATCGAAGGTATAATCGAAGTATTCTCTAATCAGAAATGTCTTGCCGACGCGCCTTCTCCCATACACGGTGAGAAATTCTGACTTTTTGCTTTGGAGAATGTTGTCTAACTTTTGTATCTCCTTTTGGCGTCCAATAATTGCCGCGTCTTTATTCATAATCAACCAATTTTGATGTGAAAAAATAAGGTATGGCGGCAAAAATAAACGCAATCAGCCAGAACTTTGTAAAAAAACTAAGTTTTGGCTGCAAAAAATATTTTTTGCAGCCAAAATTGCCTAAAAATTAGCAGTTTTGGCTGATTGTTTTAAAAAACAGGCCCCTCAGTATAAACGCCTTTTTCAACCTAAAAATGTAGTGCCAACCTAACGCGGGTTTCAAACACGCGTTAGGTTTTCTCATTCAATTTTATAAATATTAAACCTACCTTTGCAATAGGCGTCAAAAGCACGTTCACAAAGGAGTTTATTAAAATTGGTTCTCTGAATATTTTTGTGGAAACCTTAGAAAATGCTTTCAAATCAATGCTTAAAATATTGATTTACAAACATTTAGGAAATTTTTAAAATTTCCT
>JAYSRS010000137.1:0-5887 GCA_043720935.1 Saprospiraceae bacterium | reverse complement strand
ATGGAAACACCGTTTCCGATTTTACAAACATCGAACAAACCCGAGGCAACTCGATTTTTTCGACGCTGATGCACGTGGATTGGAAAGATTGCAAAATTAACCTTTTGGACACACCCGGTGCCGACGATTTTGTTGGCGAAGTCGTGTCCGCTATGAAAGTCGCCGACACCGCCGTTATGATGCTCAATGCGCGTTCGGGTGTGGAGGTCGGCACCGAACTGATTTGGGATTACGTGCAGACCAACAAAACGCCTACCTTGTTCGTAATCAATCACTTAGACAATCCGCAGGCCGATTATGACACCACTTTGGAGCAAGCCAAAGAACGGTTCGGCAACAACGTTTTGGCCGTTCAGTACCCCCTCAGTACGGGGCTCGATTTTACCAAAATCGTGGATGTTTTGCGGATGGTGGTCTATAAATTCTACGCCACGGGCGGCAAACCAGAAAAACTCGGCATCCCCGCGAGTGAAATGCCCCGCGCTCGGAAAATGCACCAAGCCCTCGTCGAAATTGCCGCCGAAGGTGACGAAGGACTGATGGAAATGTTCTTTGAAAACGGCACATTGACCGAAGAAGAACTTGCCAAAGGCTTGACAATCGCCTTGGCAAATCAATCATTTTACCCCGTTTTTTGCGCTTCCGCAACTAAAAATATGGGTAGCGGACGGATTATGGGCTTTATCCACGACATCTGTCCGTCACCTGCCGACCGCCCCGCCGCACCCCTCAGTAACGGCGGCACACTCGCTTGCGACGCAACGGGCAAGCCGTCGGTTTTCATTTACAAAACGATGTCCGAGCCAAATGTCGGCAATGTGTCGTATTTCAAAGTCTTTTCGGGAACGCTCAAAGCGGGTGACGATTTGATGAATTTCGACAATTCGACCGTCGAGCGGTTCAATCAAATCTTTGTTTCCGAAGGAAAAACGCGCGAACTCGCCTCTACTTTGATGGCAGGAGACATCGGCGTTACCGTCAAATTAAAAAATTCTCATACGAATAATACGTTGGGAATAAAGGGTTCAGATACCAAAATCGAGGAAATTCATTTTCCAACCCCTTGCGTCCGCGTGGCCGTGTCGCCGCCGTCGAAAAATGAAGTCGAGAAACTCGCCAAAGCCTTGCACACGCTGCAAGAAGAAGACCCGACGCTCATTTTGGAGCAATCTATTGAGTTGAAACAGATGATTTTGCACGCACAAGGGCAAATGCACTTGGACATTACGAAATATCGGCTCGAAAAGGTCTTCAACGTCATTGTCAACTACGACAAACCGCGCATTCCGTACCGCGAAACGATTACAAAAGTGGCCAATCACAGCTATCGTCACCGCAAACAATCGGGCGGTTCGGGTCAATTTGCCGAAGTTCACATGCGAATTGAACCTTATACTGAGGGGATGCCGCCGCCGTCGGGTTTGAACGTTCGGAACGCCGAAGAACATGAATTGCCGTGGGGTGGAAAGCTCATTTTTAACAATTGCATCGTCGGCGGGGCGGTTGATACGCGGTTTATGTCGGCAATTTACAAGGGAATCATGCAAAAAATGACCGAAGGGCCGCTTACGGGTAGCTACGTGCGCGACATTCGGGCGTCGGTTTTTGACGGCAAAATGCACGCCGTTGACTCCAATGATATGGCGTTTATGTTGGCCGCGTCGAACGTGTTTAAAGAGGCATTTCCGATGACATCGCCCCAAATCTTGGAGCCGATTCACGACATGGAAATCACCTGCACCGAGGAAACGATGGGCGAAGTGATGGGCGATTTGCAAACCCGTCGGGCCATCATTATGGGCATGGACAGCGACGGACATTATCAGAAAATCAAGGCGCGCATTCCGTTGGCCGAATTGCATGATTACTCCGCAGCGTTGCGAGCCATCACGCAGGGACGGGCGAAATTTTCGACGCAATTCGCTGATTATCAAGCTGTTCCGATGGATGTGCAGATGCGTTTGATTGAGGAACACAAGCACGAAGTGGAGCTCGAACACGCCTAATTGAGTGATAAGTTATAAGTGATGAGTTATAAGTGATGAGTTATAAGTGATGAGTTATAAGTGATGAGTTATAAGTTTTTCACGTTATCACGCTTTGTTTTTTATTGAAAATTAGAAAGCCGCGTTCACTTTTGAGGGGTGAATCGCGGCTTTTTAATACTGCGCTAATGCTTAATTGGCTTGCCGATGTTGACGTTATAGAAGGATTGACGCTCAATATTGCTGAAATGGTTGCTAAAAGCAAGTTTATTGCGACGCAAAAATAACTGCTTTTAGAAAAATAGTACCCCTCAGTAAAATGCCGCTTTTTGTTCTTGCGTAAAAAAAATTAGACCCAAATGGCGAATATCTTTTTATCTTCTACGGTCAACCATTCGCTTTTCCAAGATTTGATTGTTGCGTGGTCAAAAATGACCAAATAGCCTTCCGTGAGGGCGAGACGGTCTAAATAATCAGACAATTGTGCTAAACCTTCTTGATGAGCCGCTTCACCACGCCATATTTTGAGTTCGGCGAGGTAACGATATTGCAGATAAGTAATAATGACATCAAGTCGTTTTTCATCAGAAGTTTGTGGTTCTTTAAAATCATAACCCGAGCCGTTGATAATCGGTTTGATAAAGGCCAAAAACACCAATCTGCCGTGGCGTTCCAAAAATGTGCGGTCTTTTCGGCTGTATTGCTCGCGCATAAATGCTTGAAATTTCAACAAAACCGTTTCCATATTGATGCTGCCGTCGGGATTTTTATAGCCAGAGCCAAAATCTGCACCTGCCGTCACTTGTTGTATGTGCATTTTTGTGGTCATATAATCCACCAAAACCTCTTGATAAATACGGTTATGCACCGCAAGCCTGTTGTTTTTCTTAACAAAAATGCCGTATAAAACACCAAAATTAATAGTCGTATCAAAAACATTGTACGAAATTTGTTCACTGTCAATCACAACTTTATAGACAAGGTCGTACAGTTCCTTGTTGTTTTCGATATTTTTTGACAAGGTTTCAAAATTTGTATTGTTTTCTTTTACCAATTCTAGCACGGCTGCTTCAAGGTCTTCCGATGTCCATTCTTTTTCTGTTTTTTCGGGCAAAATATCTTCATCCATAATTTTGCAGAGCTTACTGACCAAAAAAGGATAGCCCGACGTGTAGTAAAAAAGCCGTTCGGCCATTTCGAAAGTGTTCATTGTCACTTTTTTATCGGCGCAATATTCGTCGAGCATCGGCACTATTTCAGGTACTTGCAAGTTCATATCCACCTTAAAATCAGTGGCAATATTCCATGGCGAGTTAAATTTTGCTTCTTCGTCGGAACGCAATTTGAGTTTTAGAGATTTGACATCATGCAAACCTGCTAAAACAACCGAATGAAAAGTTTTAATGCGGCTACGTTGTAGGTATTTATTACGCAACAAGGCGAGAAATGAAACAAATATTTGATTGTTGCTGCTTTTGTCCACTTCGTCAATAAGGAGTATCAATTTTTTATGGGTTTTGACCGCAAGCGTTGTTATGACATTCGACACCTCCTTCAAACTTTGCGTTTTTGCGGCTTCTTTGTCTATCCAATCCTTAAATTCGGGAGCCGATTCTGTAATAAATTCGGCCAATAACTCAATAAAACCTTTTGAAAATGCCTTTTCTTCCGCAAACATCAAATCGCCAACGCCTTCAAAACTGATATTAAAAACGATGTAATCGCCCGTTTTTATCAATATATCGGCTAAACGATACAAGGTTGTCGTCTTGCCGTATTGACGCGGACGGTTGATAATGAAGTATTCTCCATTGTCAATTAGTCGAAGCGTTTGTTCCAATTTCTTAGATGTATCCGCCATATAATGTTGGTCGGGCAAACACAAACCTGTTACATTGAATTTCTTTTCCATTGACTATTTTACTTTTTAGGCCACAAAAGTAGTGAAAAAATGATTAATTATCTTGTAAACGCGGTGAAAAGTTGAAGACTTCGTTTCGGCAAACGCTAAAATCACCCCCTCAGTATAAACCGCTTTTTTTGACAAAAAAAGCCGTCCCGAAGTGCTTTCGGAACGGCTTATTCTAAAATGTATGAAAACCAATATTATTCAAAAATAGGTTTTAAAATTATGGCAACAAAACGCGGTCAATCACATGAACAATGCCGTTTGTGGTTTGCACATCGGGAATCACCATATTGGCAACTGTTGCGTTGTTTTTACCTTTTACGGTGTAAATGCCGTTGTTGAACGCACTGTAAGTCAAGGCCGTTCCACCAAGGGGCGTTTCTGACGAACCACTCAATTCTGACGTAAATTTGCCGCCGTTGTTGATAACATGGTTCAATAACACAGCTTTTACAGTTTCTTTTGGCAATTTACGAATGTCTGCCGCAACGGTTAGCGAGACGCCCAAATCTTTTCCGAGTTGAATAAACGCCGCGTCGGTCGGTGCATACACCGTAAACGAGGGGCTACCTGTTGAAGCGGTCAACGCACCTGCGAGGTCTGCATACACGACAGCTTCCACTAAAAACGTAAGTTCTGGCCTCGAAAAAACCTTCGATTGCGTCAAGGCGATAGCCGTTTGTACGATGTCCGCACCGCTTGCAATTAATACTTTATCAATGACGTGAACTGTGCCGTTTTCAGCTACTACGTCGGTCGCCAAAATTTTTGAACCATTGATGTAGCGGTCGCTGCCGCGTGAAATATAGCGACGCGTCGGGCCTAAAAGCGACGGTGTTTTGGCATTTGCCGTAATCGAACTACCCGCCAAAACGCCGTTTGAGACGTGGTACAAGAGCGTATTTGTCAAAAATGACGTGTTTAAGGCCGCAAAATCGCCTTCAACGTTCAGTCCTAAACGGGCAAATGCGTCGTTTGTCGGTGCAAAAACCGTGAATTTTCCCGAAGGGTCGCCCGCATTTCGGTTAGACAACACGACGGCCACACCGCCTTGAACGGCTGCCGCTTCCAGTTGACTAAATGCAGGATTTGAGACGGCAATATTGGCAATTGACGGGGCGAAATCTTCGGTTTTTTCGCAGCTGACAAAACTAATTGTAGAAGCCATAAACAAGGCAACGGCGGCTAAATTGAGTATCTTTTTCATCTTTTTATGATTGAATTGTTTAAAGAAAAATGATTGATTAAAAATATAAGTGATTGATAACGTGCATTTTAGGTCAAAATACTGAGGGGGGTCTTACTTAGGCATCATGGGCCACAGATTAGACTGATGCGACTGATTTACACTGATTTTTAGTTTCCTACTGAATGATAAAAAACTAAAATCAGCGAAAATCAGTCGTATCCCTTTAATCAGTGTTCCCATGACGTTATATTTCTAAAAAGAAAACACCAACGCTCCATAAAGACCCGACGCTTTACCTAAATTTCGTCCCACAATATATGTGCTACCGCCTATGGAAACGCCGAAACCCTTGGCCACAGGAACAAAAACATTTGCTCCGATTTTGGTGTAATTGACCCGTGTTTTTGGAAAAACACCGTCGAAACCATCTTGCAAAATGTCCGTGCCGCCCGATGACAGTTGGCTCGCTGAATAGACATCAATATAAATATTTTCTAACGCATAACCCGCTTTAAATTCACTAATTAGCGCGCTTGGAACGCCATTTGAGCGAGCAGAATAGCCCACTTGTGCCGTGGCAAAAAAGCCCGTATTGAACTTATAATGAGCAATTGCGAAAGCATTAACGCTCGTTGAACGGTTGCCGATAGCGATGATTGACTGCAAACCTTCGTCCGCCCGATAATCGCCGAGAGGTGTTTGAACGCCGAGTGCACCCATAAAATCAAGCGTTCCTGCGCCGACTGTGTAACTTAAAGGCTTGTATTTCAAGTGCAAAGACAGGTCTTGCAATCCTTTGCGCTC
>JAYSRS010000136.1:0-5889 GCA_043720935.1 Saprospiraceae bacterium | reverse complement strand
TTTTATGTCGCAAACCAATTTTTAAGTAAAAAATGATGTTTTTGCGGCAAAAGATTTAGGAAATTTTGCAAATTTCCTAAATCTGACACCCCCTCAGTATTTTGCGACATAAAGCCGATAATTCCGTTTATTAATTCCCGAAGGGAATTTAACGCAGTTAATTTTGCGGTGTAAAACCCAACAACTCGTAAATTTTTATCATTGAAATTTGGTTGTAAAAAGAAATAATCTTAATTTTGTTAGAATTAAAATATTGAACAACGAATTTTGAACAATTTGATACGGTTATTTTAACAAAGCCTTTGGCGGGTAAAAACATCAGAGTAGGTGCGCTCGGTGCTATTCTTGAAGTATTTGGCGAAGACGTTTTTCTCGTCGAATTTGCCGATAAAAATGGTGTGGCCTATGCTATCGAAGAGTTGCACGCCCATCAATTGTTAAAGGTTTATGAAGAACCTGTTTTTGCTTAAATTTTGTTTTGCGTAATAAAAAACGGATGATTCCGATAAAAAAAGCCGTCGCATGATGTTCACGCGATGGCTTTTTTGTTTGAAATTGGCAATAAAAGGTCTATTTCAACTGGTTTTCACCGCAATAGAACCATCTTGGAGGCGTTCCAAAATACCTTTGCCAAAGGCGTCTGCAATGATGTCGCCGACTTGCAGTTCCATTGCTTTGAGCAAAGTGATTTTGGAGCGTAAAACGCTGCTCAAATCGAGCGATAAAAAAACGGCTCGTTCACACTCTCGGAGCGTGTTCCAACGGGTTTGCGCGGAAAAGATGTTCGCTAAATCTTCGGCTTTCCCGATTTGTGGTCTTGATTTGCTTAAAGTAGCCATGCGAAAAATTTATTTTAATAAATAAAAGTGATTTAAAATATAGTTAGTTGTGTATTTGTGTTCTGGCAACATTTTATATGGTCAAGAATAGTACCAAAACGTCTTTGTACAAATAAATGTTTCACAATGGCCAAACATTTTTCTAATTATTTTGCTTATTTACCAATAAAACAGCTTTTAAATGGATTTACGCGATTTTTTTCACATTATAATTTGGGTAAAGTGTTGTCAACAAATTTTAAATAAAATATTTAGGGATGGTCAACTTTATGGACAGTGATGTTTTTGTTAAAAATCAAATATGTAAAGTGCTGATTTCCAATATTTACGAAATTTTCAAGATTTCGTAAATGTGCGCCGTAAATTCCGAAACATTTTATCTCCTCCGTATTAATCGGTGTAATCAGTGGATAAAACACCCCCTCAGTAAAAACGCCCCTTTTTACTCATTTTCAAGCAAAAAAGGGCGTTTTGAATTTATAAAGCAAAATTTTACATTTTCACAAACGTTCGCGGCTGTCCTTTTCCTTCGCCGCTGCCCAAAGTTTGGATAAAGTATGTCCCTTGCGGCAAATTCGATACATCAAACGATACGCGGTTCAGACCACCTTCAAGTTCCCGCTTTTCAGACGCAATTGTTTTACCTGACACATCAATAAAATCGAATTTTTGAACGCGTTTATTAAGGCTTTTTACTTGTAAAATGACCTCAAAAATCGTAGGATTGGGCGATAATGCGGCAATAACAATCGGAATACGTTGTGTCGGCTCTAACTGAATCAACGGCGCAACAACCGTACAAGCGTTACGAACCGCCGTGTTTTTTACTGCCGACAAACACCCTTTATTGTCTCTGATGACAATCGGATACGTGCCAACTACCAAATTCGTAAAATTTGGATGGACTTGAAAAGTCGCGCCACCATTTCGAGAGTAGCGATACTGAGGGGCGCCGTTGAGGTTTGTGAGGCCGATAACGCCATTTGAATTAAAACCACACGTAATATCACTCACGACCGTCGCAAACGTAATCGGTGCAGGTTCAGAGACTGTAAGTTGTCTTGCGGCACTCGCACAACCTTTTACGTCTCGAATTCTGACCGAATAAATACCCGCCACTACATTGCTGTAACCACCGCTATTCTGCCAAGACGCGCCGTTGTCTTTACTGAATTGATAGGCTAAACCATTGCCACCGTCGGGATTACGTATAACGATTTCTCCATCTGTACCTGAGTTGCAAGTAACGCTTGAGGTCGCTGTGCCAAAAGTCAAAACACTCGGTTGAGCAATGTTAACGGTTTGCGAAGCAGTTGTGCAGTTGTTGGCATCGCGGACGCGAATGCGGTAATTGCCCGTCGCAAGCCCCGTCAATAAAGGCGTCGATTGCCAAGTGTTGCCATTGTCGCGGCTGTAAATCAAGGAATTAACGCCGCCCGTTGCGGTGACTGAAATCGCACCGTCTAGACCATCTCGACATAAAACGTCCGTTTGAGTCGTTGAAAAAGTAACGGCTCTTGGCTCGGTAATCGTTGCCGTGACGGTGTTCGACAAGCAACCGTTGGCGTCTTTTGCTTGAATTATGTAGGTATTTGGGGCTAAATTCAAGAAATTAGACCCTGTTTGGCTTGTCGTGAAATGGGTACGCGTAAACGTTTTTTGCCCTGTGCCACCGCTTGCCGTCGTAAAAATACGCCCATTTGCATCGCCGTTGCATCTGATGTTTTGAACGGAGTCCAAAGTGAGCGTCAATACTGAGGGGGGCGCAATTGTGATTGATTTTGACACCGAACAGCCGCTTGCATCCGTCACCGTTACGCTGTAAGTACCTGATATAACGCTTATTACATTTGATGTATTACCACTATTCCAAAGATAGAGATAAGGCGCGTTGCCAAAACTTGCCCGTGCGGTGAGCGTTGAAGGTATCGCCAAACATGAATTTATATTAATAATGCTGCTAATAGAAACCGCCAAATTAGAAGTTGTTACGGTTTTACACACGACACTTGAGCAACCGTTTGCATCGGTCACGGTTACGCAATAATTGCCTGCACCGACGTTGACATCAATGCTCGTTGAGTTGTTCATGGTCGTGCCTGTTTTGCCTGTATTCCATGCGAAGGTGTAAGGCGGCCTTCCTGCCAAACCCGTTGCGGCTAAGGTCGTTGTTGTGCTGCCGCAAATCGTCGTATTGCCCGAAATAGAAGCGACAACACCGTTCACGCCCGTTACCGTTTTCATGGCTGAAGCCGTGCAACCGTTCGCGTCCGTGATTGTAACAAAGAAATTACCGACACCCGCTTGAATCGTCGCCGTTGTAGCGGTGCTTGCGTCAGCCTTAATCCATTGGTAAGCAAATGGCGCATTGCCGCCCGTTATTGGTGCATTTAATGGCGTTGTACTGCCAAAACAAACGGTCGAATTGCCTTCAATTGTCGCCGAAAAACCTGCATTTGCACCGACAACGACAGCTACGGGCGGCTGTGTCGCACAACCACTTTCGTCGCGTACTTTGACAAAATAGGTGTTCGGCGGCAAGTCATTGAACACTGGATTTGGTGTCCAAGTATTGTAAAAACGGTGTCTAAAAGGCAAATTTGTAATGAAATATTGATAATTCTGCCCATTTCCGCCCGATACATTGCTGATGCGGATTGTGCCTGTATTGTTACAAGTTGGCGTGGCGGCGGTCGTGAAATTAATTTTAGACCCCTCAGTAAGCACGACCGTTTTAGTTGCCGTACAGTTGTTGGCGTCCTTAACGACGACGACGTATGTCCCTGCGGTAACTTGAAGTAAATAAGGATTTGGTGAGAAATTCAAACCATCATTAAAGCTATACTGAAAAGGCGCACGGCCTCCGTTGATTGGGCTAATATAAATGCTACCGACGTTCGACCCATAGCAATAATTGTTATTTTGATTCACATTAAAGCTCACATTGCAGCCGCCCGTCACCGTCACAACGACAATATCTGATGCCTTGCAACCGTTGCCATCTGTTATCGTTACCGAAAAATTGCCCGACGTGCTAACGGATACTGAGGGGGTCGTTGCACCCGTTGACCAAGCATAATTAAATGGGGCAACGCCACTTGAAACAGCCGCCGTTAACGTCGCATTTTGGCCACTTTGAATCTCCATATTTGCGCCTAAACTGACACTTGGATTATTACTTTTCACATCAATTTGAGCGGTTGCCGAACAGCCGTTGCCGCCGCCAAATTCTGGATTTGAAGCTGTAACAGTGTGAATCCCTACGTTTGTTGCGTAAATTGATGACGTTGTGGCGTTCGTTGACCATTTAAAAACGACGCTCGGCGTTGTACTAATCGCATCTAACAATACACGTGGCGTGTTGCAATTGAGTATTGCAGGATTTGGTACGGGTAAAATCGAGACATTTGGTGGCGTTTTATTCTCGATTACAGAAATCGACTTTCTGCTTTCACAACCGTTTAAAGCTGTGACAACTACGCCATAAGTACCTGTCTGATAAACAGTTATGAATTGTAAAGAAATTTCACCCGTTGACCACTTGAAATCTGAAACGGGCAAAACGCCATTAGGCAAGGCTTTGACAATCACGTTTTTATTGTTGCAACTTAAAAACAACGCGGTGTCGGGACGAATTTCTAAAGTGAAATCAGCGGTATCCAAAACCGTTAACGCAACGGTATCGCTGCCCGTTAAACCCGTTGCATCGGTGACGGTAACGGCAAAATTGCCCGAAATCGTCGGCGATACTGAGGGGGTTGTTGCGCCCGTTGACCACGCGTAAGTGTAAGGCGCGAGGCCATTTGAGACGCTTGGCGTGAATGTTTTTGTAACATTTTTACAGGTTGTTGCATCTGCACCGACATTGACAATCAATGTGTTACACTGTCTCACTGTTACCAAAACGGTGTCTGATGCTTTGCAGCCATTTGCATCTATTACCTCCACCGAAAAACTACCTGCAGAGCTAACTGATGCTGTGGAGGTCGTCGCGGAGTTATGCGTCCATGTAAAAGTGTAAGGCGCAACGCCACCCGTTGCAGTTGCCGTCAATGTCCTGTTATCCCCTTGACACATAGCGGTATCTGACCCTGCGTTAACGGATAATGCACATTGACTTTGAGCGAAAAATGGAAAGAAGGCTACCAGCGTAAACACTGGAAGAAAAAGTCGTAAAATCATGGTGTTTGTTGTAAATTTTGATTAAAAGGTATTTCTAATGTATGCCTATGAGTAGTGAGAACGGGTCAAAAGTAGTATTTTAGTTGGTTAAAATAGTGTAAAAAGATGTCAAAAATTTAAAAATATGTTGTTTCTACACGATAAAGTATTAAAAAAAATGATAAATACTAAAGGGGTATGTTTTGTCTAACTCATTAATTATCAAAACTTACGACCCGTAACCCAAATCGGGTTCTACGTATTTTCGACGGGCTTCGACCGATAAAATCAATTCTTTGGAATAGGCTTGCAGAAACAAATTACGATTCGCCAAATCTATATTCGACAATAATTCATCTAATGTTGCTTGGTCAAAACTGATTTTTCCGCCCACCGATAAGCGTTTCCAAACGGCTTTTAACCAAAAAAATGTAACTGTTTCGTGATAGCCGCTTGTATCTGAATTGATTTTACCGACTGATTCGTTGTATTTTAAAATCCGTTGCCTCATTTCATTTGGCGCATTGTCGATGCCAAAACGCGCCAAAATAGATAAACCACATATTAAATGTGCTTCATGCGTCCATGCCCAAGAAGGCAAGGTTGCAACATCAAATTGCTCGACGGTTTTGAGGGCATCTTCCAATGGTTCTAAGTAAGAAAATTTCATTAAAGAATGATGAATGATGAATGAACAGGTATCTAATCAACTCTACAACTGTTATTTATTGAATTAAAATACTTGAACAAAATTAAGTAGTTGAGCTTAGAAACTGTTTTAAAACCTTACGCCCTGTTTCTCGCTACGCTCAAAAGGCGGGCGATAGAAGGACTTTTAGGAGCGACGCTGTTTTTTCGTTGAAAAATCGAAGATTTTTCAACGAAAAAA
>JAYSRS010000135.1:0-2109 GCA_043720935.1 Saprospiraceae bacterium | reverse complement strand
ATTCTGCTCAAATCTATTGAAATCGAAGCACAGTCTTAGGAAGATTGAAGGAATCTTCCTAAGACATATCCGAAAACCACTTTCACTACAGTATAAATAAGCGTTTTTACTGAGGGGGCTTAATTTTTTAGGTTTTGTCAGGTTTTAGTTTAGTTTTTCAAAGAACTAAACTAAAATTAAAGCCTTTTGTCAGTGACAAAAGGCTTTCAATTCTAAACATTTTTTTGTCAATTAAACTTGACATTTCGTCATTAAAAGTTTTTTTTTATCAATTAAACTTGACAAAATGTCAAGTTTAATTGACACGTTAGTTATTGTTCATTATCAATTAATCATTATCAATTAAATTAAAAATACTTTTGCATCACCATAAACAACACCTTTTTATCGCCTTCATTCAAGGTTTTATTTTTTTCATCTTTCAAAAATTTCCGCTTAAATGTTACGATTGCCGCCGTACTGTCTTTGAGGTCATAACCGATGATGCGTAAGGCTTGTTTGGCATTAAAATCGGTGGGTATTTTGACGCCCATCGTGTCATTGTACCAATGCCCGAAGCCATTTTTGGCCAACAATTGCCAATCAAACTGAATATTTGGGTCGTTTTTGCGCGTCGGGGCAATGTCGGCGTGGCCAATAAAATTCGCCGTCGGAATACCATGTGCCTTTTTCAAGCGTTCCAAAAGACTTACCAAACTGTTCATTTGTGGCACGTCAAAAGGCTCTAAACCATTGTTATCCAATTCAATACCTATGCTAGCAGAATTAATATCTGTCAAACTTCCCCAACGCGCATTGCCTGCGTGCCAAGCCCGAAGATAATCATTGAGCATATGATGCACCGTCCCGTCGCGGCAAATCACGTAATGCGCGCTGACTTGCGTGCGCGGCAACGTGAACGTTTTGAGCGTCTGCTCGCAACTGTTTTGAGCTGTGTGGTGAATAATGACAAAATTGGGTTTCCGCATACTAAAATTGGTCGTTCCAACCCAGTACGGCGGCGTTTGCAAGCCTACGGAGTCCACAAGCGGGTACGCGCCCAAAAGTTTGGCGTATTGTTTTGCTTGTTTTTTATACGAAGCATTCGTCGTGCTATATGGATTTTTCGTTGTGCGACAGCTAAGTACGGTGATTAAAAAGGAAAGAAAAAAAAGTCTAAGTAACATAAAAATCGTTGGTTTTAATACCCCTCAGTATTTTAGTAAAAAATTGATACTCAATGTGTTGTGAGACTTTATGGGCTACTGATTAGACGGATGCAACTGATTTACACTGATTTTTTAGTTTCCTCCTAAATGACAAAAAGAAGGAAAAAAATCAGTGTAAATCAGCCCAATCAGTCTAATCAGTCTAATCAGTGGCCCATAAAGTCAAAATGTCCAATCTACCCGTGCTTGCACATTGCGCGGTGCTTCCACGAGGCCAGGGCGATAGGCATATTCTTCGTTAAAAATATTGGCACCAATGACGGACAGCTTAATTTTCGGCGTAAATTTATAGGCGGCACGAATGTCAACGGTCGTAAAACCCTTGTCGTGTTGCGTTCGGAAAGCATTAACGCCTTTAATGGCGAAGTCAAAAATGCGGTCAATCGCTTCCATATTGCTGTTGTAAAGTACCGCCGCACCGACCGAAAATTTAGCGTGCGTAATTTCCCCATCGAACTTAAAATTGTGTCGAAGACGGTATTTCAACACGTTATAATTAGCCGTTGATGTGATGGTATCTTTTGGTGTAAAATCTCGAAGTTTAGGGTCAATATAGGTGTAACCAATTAATAATGAAGGTGTTACGTTGCCCACGCGCCCTTGACCTGCGACACTTACCTCAAAGCCATTGATGCGCGTATTGCCGACATTGAGCGATTGAAAACCGAGTGTCCCTGTTTTAGCCGTTGCATCCGATGATATTAAAAACTCCATCATGTTGGTATATTCTGACGTAAAGATGGCCATGTCCAAAAAGCCTTGGAAACCACCCATTTTAAAGCCTTGCTTCGCGCCAATTTCGCTCGACCAACCCGTTTCAAACCTCAAATTAGGGCTTGGAAAAATATTGAATGCCCCCGCCGATGTATTGATAAACATCTCCGCAACGGTCGGAAAACGG
>JAYSRS010000134.1:0-17912 GCA_043720935.1 Saprospiraceae bacterium | reverse complement strand
GCGACCATAAATACATCTGCATCCGACCGTTGAAGCCGTCGGGTGGCGTACTCATGTTGGCGTTGTTCAAAGCTGGGTCGGGCAAACCACTACCATCTTGAGCATTTGCGTTGACAAAATCTCGGCCTAATCCCCCTTTTCCATAATTGTTGTATTGAAAATTGCCCGCCGCTTCATCAAATCCATAACGGTATGTAAAATCGTGCAAGACATTGTTCATGTAAAAAAGATTGGTCACAGCCAAGTCGCGTTGTTCCGACGATTGCGTTTGTTTGTTGTAAGGGAAATCAAACGTCAAAGCTGCGCCGCCGTTTGGTTCGTCCCCTAGGGAACGGTTGTAATTTTTTACATCCAAAAACGCCCACGCGTTGTTGCCCCGCGTTATCCGCGTATCTGCGCCAATCGTTCCCGTCGTATCGTGCCAACCGTAAGGTGACGCAATGGAATCCACGACGTTTTGCGTGAGCGCAAAATTACCGTGCAACGGGCTTTCAGAAGGCAGGGTGACAGCGCGGTATTTGCCGTCGTCGAGTAGCACCGTTTCAACGGCAGTTTTGTGGGCAACATCGGCGAGGTTTTGAACCTCGCCGACGTTAATGTATTCGTTAAGGTGCGTGCCGTCGTTAAACGTCAAAGATTTAACGGCTTGTTTTTGGTCAAAAAAAGAGACATTACTGAGGGGGGTATTTGGCGTTGTCCCTAAACCTAACGCGGGTTTGAAACCCGCGTTAGGTTGTAATGCGCTAACAGCTTGATGTGCGTGTCCCTCATCAAATTGACAATGCACTGTCCAACTTGTTTTGTCCAAAATGGCACCCGTCAAGGCATCCACGCGGATGTTCCAATGGTCATTGCCATTTACGGCATCCATATCTACATCCCACGCGAGGCGCGCTTTACCGTCGCTGCCTATGGATTGATAGCGCAATTGCGCGTGCATTTCTTGAAAAGCAAGGCCACTTGGCGCAAAAGTCAGTCGTTTTTTAGCGTCTATACTGAGGGGGGTCAATTCTTTCCCTACGGGCATGCCAAGGCTTTGGGCGACAAATGCAATAGCCGCACCCGCCGTGATAATAGGTTGACTGGCATTGACTTTTAGATTAGAAATAAACCGATTACCCGCATAAATGACCGTCCCTTCTTTGGTCACATTGACATTGACGACGGCATTGTACACCTCAATCCCGTTGCGCTGTTGCGTGAGATAGACGTGCGTCAGTCCGTTGTCGGCGGTCGCGTAGGTGTATTGAACACCTACGTCAGAAATATCCGTTTCGGTGAGTTGCCATGTTTTGGCGTTTTGGCTCAAATGCTGCCGTGCAATCGCTTCGGCATCCATTGTTTTTTGAGCAAAGAGGGCGTTTACAGTTAAGAGTAAAGCGAATAGGAGTACGTTTTTTTTCATGTTGGAGAAATAGTTTAGTAAAAGTGTGAATGTAACGGACAGACCTTGAGGTCGCGTTACGTTGCGTAAGGATTGGCAATGATAAAACATCTTATTGGTGTGGCCAATCAAATGATGGATTCAATTTTAAGCCGTTAAAAAAATAAGGGTTTTATCTTATAAATTGGTTTGAAACCATATAAATAAAGGGAAATACTGAGGGGTACGTTTTTTCTGATTAGACATCAGTTTAACACGCTTAAAACTGATAATCTCGTAAAAAAATGCTTAAATCCTTAATTTATATGTACTTTTACGCCCTTAAATTTATTGCACATCTTAAAATAACTAAAAAATGGGTATCTTACAAAAACAATATATCAAAGACGACAAAGGCATACAAATAGGGGTCATTCTAGCTATTGCAGAATATGAAACCTTAATGGAACGTCTCGAAGAATTAGAAGACATTGTCGCTTACGACAAAGCCAAGGCAGAACCGAGCGACCCGATGCTTTTTACTGATTTCTTAAAACAATTGGAAAACTAACATTAATGCCTTATCAAATTATTATTGAGAGAACGGCGCGTAAAAATATTGAGAAAATCAATAAAGTAGAGCGCATACTTATAGTTCAAGCAATTACCGAACTTAGCGACGAACCACGTCCAATAGGCTGTAAAAAATTAAAAGGTAGAGCAGCGTGGCGCATACGCGTAGGAGATTATCGTGTCATATACGAAATTGAAGATGACATACTTGTCATAACAGTCATAACGGCAGGTCATCGGAGAGATGTGTACGACAGATAAAATGAATTATAAATTCAAAACTACCCCCTCTGTATTTTCACTAGAAATATCAGATTTGACAACTTTTAAAAAGTTGTCAAATCTCAAATACGTATTCATAAATGATTGATTTTAAAAGATTTACCCTCGACAATGGTCTCCGCGTTCTCATACACGAAGATGTGTCAACGCCACTTGTAGCCGTCAATTTATTGTATGATGTAGGCAGCCGCGACGAAAATCCTGAACGGACGGGTTTTGCGCATTTGTTCGAGCATTTGATGTTTGGCGGCTCTAAAAACGCCCCCGATTTCGATGCACCGATTCAGTCCGCAGGTGGCGATAACAACGCGTTTACGAACAACGACATGACGAATTTCTACGCAACTGTTCCTGCTGAAAATCTTGAAACGTTGTTGTGGCTCGAAAGTGACCGTATGTTGGCCTTGAAAGTGAACAAACGGGCGTTGAATACACAGCGTAAAGTCGTTGTTGAAGAATTTAAAGAAACGACGTTGAACGAGCCTTACGGCGATGTGTGGCATCACCTTGGCGACATGACGTATAAAACGCATCCGTATCGTTGGCCCGTCATTGGCTTAGTTCCGCAACACGTAGAAGATGCGACTTTGGAAGATGTTTTGGATTTTTACAAGCGTTTTTACGTACCTAACAATGCTATTTTAGTTATTTCAGGCAATTTTCAAAAAGTCAACGGCATTGATGGGGTCACGCGGATGGTCGAAAAATGGTTCAGCAATGTGCCAAAAGGCGACGTGCCGACCCGCAATTTGCCGCAAGAACCCGAACAAACCGCACCCGTTCGCCGCACCGTTGAAGCCGCCGTGCCACTCGACGCCTTGTATTTGGCCTTTCACGCACCCGCCCGCAACGACGCTGATTATTACGCCCTCGATTTGATGACAGACATTTTGGCAAGCGGGGCATCGTCGCGTTTTTATCAGAAATTGGTTAAAAAAGACCGCATTTTTTCCGAATTGGATTGTTATCAAACAGGCTACATTGACCCTGGCCTTATCGTCATCGAAGGCAAACCTACAGAGGGGGTCACATTGGAGCAAGCCGAAGCCGCAATTTGGGCAGAATTGGAAGTCTTGAAAAATGAGCCGATTGCGCCAATTGAGCTTGAAAAACTGAAGAATCGCGCAGAAAGCCAGCAAGTTTTTGGCGATGTCGGCGCAGCAAATAAAGCGATGAACTTGGCTTTTTACGAATTAATTGGCGATGCCAACTTGATAAATACCGAAATTGACCGCTACAATGCCGTCGAAATAAAGGACGTTCAACGCGTAGCGAATCAGATTTTCAAGCTCAATAATTCGACGTTGTTGTTTTATAAAGCTAAAAAGTAAAGGTAAACTATTCGAGTCAAAATACAAACGCCTAAATTAATGTCACGCTAACACAATAGCCCCGCGCCGAAAAAGAGGAAATTGCCCTAAATTTGCAAGAAAACTGTATCTAACAGTATAATCCCCGTTTTTTAAATATAAGTTAATGGAATCATCGGTTATTTATCGCACTGCGGCGTAGCTGCAAAATCTTGGTAATAATTAAATAAACCACCATTTTTTTACGCGGTGCAACCGTGAAACCACTTGTTTTGCGGTTACACCGCATTTAAAATCGTGTATTTATGAGTTATATTACCAAGATTTTGCAGCTACGCCGCAGTGCGATAAATAACCGATTAATCCGTAAGTAAAAGCAAAATATACTTTTTTAGTAGGGAAAATTATACTTTCTCCTCTTAGCTTTGCGAATTCGTTGTACATTTTTATCAGTCCATTATTTATTGTAACCATTTTAAGACTCTACTTATGACAGCCGTCTCTTTCATCAGCTACGACCTTGAAACCCTTGAAACACGCTTACTTGCTGAATTTAAAAACGGTTTTCGCCCCACTTTGGGCGTCGTTTTTTGTTCACCACAACAGCCTTTCCCCAACATTAGCGCGCTATTTGACCGCTATTCGATTGACCTTTTGGGCTGCACGACGGCAGGTGAAATCGTCAACGACGGTCTGTACGAAGCAGCTATTTCCTGCCTGTTAATGGATGTCAACCAAGCAAATTATAGGCTTATTTTCAATAAAAACAGGGAAGGGGTCTTTGAAACAGGCCGACAATTGCGCGCTCAAGCGGATGCGGCGTTTCCAAATCCCGCGCTCATCGTCGCAACGGCAGGTGTGTTAAACGACGGTGAAGAAATCGTCCGAGGCTTGAAATCGGCAGCTATTCCCCGTGAAATTCCGCTTTTCGGTGGCCTCGCGGGCGACGATTTGAGCATCACCAATACGTATATTTTCAGCAGAAACGCCATCACACACGACGGCATGATGGCGATTGTTTTCGACAACGATAAAATTGAAATCAAAGGCATAGCGACGAGTGGTTGGCAAGCACTTGGCACAGCCCATACCGTCACGAAGGCCGAAGGGAACTTGATTTATACGATTAACAATGAACCTGCGCTTGATTTTTTCATCCGTTTCTTTGGTTTTCACGACAACGCCGACATAAAAGGAAAGAAGATTTCGACCATTTCGGCACAATATCCCTTGCAAGTTATGCGTGGTGACGACGAATATGCCGTCCTTAGAAGTCCCTTAAAAGGCGACGACGAGACGCGTTCGCTGATGCTCGTGGGCAGCATAAAAGAAGGCGACCGTTTTCGGTTTTCTATCTCACCCGGGATTGAAGTGATTGACCAAACAATTGCAGAATTGAAAGATTTTTTGCACAACACAACCGACGCCGACGCCCTCATTTTGTTCTCTTGCAAAGGCAGACACGCCGCTTTGGGGCCGTTTTTAGCAGACGAAATCGAAGGCATTTACAAGCATTGGCAAAAACCGATGATTGGTTTTTTGTCGTATGGCGAAATCGGAAATGTGCGAAATGGTGTCTGTGAATTTCACAATGAAACGTGCAGTTTGCTGGCCATAAAAGAAAAAGTTTGACGTTTGACGTCTAATAGTTTGAAGGCCGTAAAACTTGAAATTAGTGCTTAAATTTCGTTTTTTGATTTGAGCGCAAAAATACGGAGGGGCTATTTTAAAATTTTCAACCTCTGCGTAAAATTTAGTGGCCTTCAAAGGTCAAACTTCAAATTTTCCTTATTCACCTATATTTTAATCAAATGTCTGACTCTTTCGATACCCTCAAATTGGCACTCAGTCAATTAAATATTTCGGCAACTGAAAAAGCTGATTTACTGCAAGTTGCGTCCAAACTTGAACGCGAGCAAACCCGCCTTGAATTCCTACATTTGCGGAGTACAAAAGACCGCGATATTTCCATTAATTTGCTCAAACAGACGGTCGAAGAACTCGAAAAACAAAAAACTTTGCTAGAAACGCAATCCCAACAACTCGCTAAAAATTTGCATGCCCTTGAAATGTCTTACAACGAAATGGAGCAATTTGCCTATATTGCATCGCACGATTTGAAAAGTCCGTTGCGTAATATTAGTGGTTTTTCTAAACTGCTTAAAAGTCGTTATCGAGATGCTTTAGACGAAAATGGTAAAGAATACGTTGATTTTATTGTGACAAACACGCAAATGATGAACGATGTTATTGATGATTTATTGATTTATAGCCGCGTTGACCATGAAAAAGAACTGGCATTGACCAATTTTAACCGCATTGTCGAACTCGTTAACATAAATTTAAAAAATAATATCATTACCGAAAACGCGACCGTTACGTATGATGAATTGCCAACTTTGTGGGCGCATAAATCGGGCGTGATTCAATTGTTGCAAAATTTGGTCGAAAATGCCTTGAAATATCGGTCGGAAGCCGTGCCAAAAATCCATATTGCCGCATTTTTCAACGGCGAAAGCTGGCAATTTTCGGTACGTGACAATGGTGTTGGTTTGGATGAAAGCTACAACGAAAAAGCGTTTCAACCTTTCCAACGCATCAATCAACGCGACCGACCTGGCATGGGAATGGGCTTGGCAATTTGCCGAAAAGTCACTAAATTGCATGGTGGAAACATCTGGTTCGCTCGGAATTTGCCTGAAAATGGCTCTGATACTGAGGGGGGTACAACTTTTCATTTTACGATTCCGCAGGTCGAACAGGCCATACTTTGAACAGCCCTTTGACATTATGGGCCACTGATTCGACTGATTCGAATCAGTGGCCCATAACATCTAAAAAGTACGTCAAAAATTAATTCAAAAATATGAACAACACTAGATTTCTAATTCCCTTTCTCCTATTCTCAACACTGTCCATCTCGACTTATGCCCAAGACTGCGCCGACAAAGTGGAACGCAAAGGCATTGACAATGAACAAAATACGGATAATCGAAAAGCACTACTTGTTTCTGCCGTCAAACGATTAGCCACTGACAGTGCCTTAAAACACGGTCAAGTCGGGCTTGTCGTGATGGACGTTCAGACGGGTGAAACGCTCGCCGTGCATAACCCGTGCATGAGCCTAATTCCCGCTTCAAATATGAAAATCGTCACGACGGCGGCAGCACTCGGCATTTTGGGCGCGGACTACCGTTTCAGAACCGAATTGCAACACGACGGCATCGTGCGCGACTCCATTCTCTACGGCAATGTATTCATAAAAGGCAACGGCGACCCTACTTTAGCGAGTCCGTTGTTCGACAGCATTCCGACAATGACGATGGTTTTAGATAGTTTTTCCTTGAAAATCAAGGCATTAGGCATTAAAAAAATAGTTGGTAAAATCGTTGGCGACGGCTCAGCCTTTGAACCGATGACGGCTGTCCCGACGTGGTTGTGGGAAGATTTGGGCAATTATTACGGCGTTGGGCCAAGCGGTTTGAATTTCCATGAAAACCTCTACGACCTCAATTTTCTGCAAAATCCGAACGTCGGAAGCCCCCCCTCAGTATTAGGTACATCGCCACAAGTTCCTGATTTTCAATTGATTAACGAAGTCAAAAGCGCAAAAGGTGGCGGCGACAATTCTTATATTTACTCAACGCCTTATGCAACAGTCGGAGCGGTAGCGGGGAAAATTCCTGCGGGTGAAAAGACCTTTACGATTAGCGGTGCATTGCCCGACCCACCCTATTTTGCCGCTTGGCATTTGAGAAAACGGCTCGTTGATAGCGGCATCATCGTAACGGATTCCGCCACAACGGAATTGAAAATGGAACAAAAAGGTGAAGTTTTGAAGCTGCGTCAAACGTTTTTTACGTGGTTTTCGCCCAATTTGGCCACAATTATCAAACGCACAAATCTTGAAAGCGTCAATCTCTATTGCGAAGCCTTCGTCAGAGCAATCGGTTTGCAACGCATGGGCATCGGCTCAAATGAGGTTGGCACGGCAGAAATTGTCCGTTTTTGGCGGTCAAAAGGCGTGGATACTGAGGGGTTGTTTATGCAAGACGGCTCGGGTTTAGCCCCGCGAAATGGCATCACGGCCTTGCAATTGGCCTCAATTTTAAAGAATGTCGCTTCGGATTCGACCCTTTTTACCCCTTTTTACGCCTCGTTGCCTGAAGCGGGAAAAACGGGAACGATGAAAGGGATGTTCAAAAATAACTACGCCGTTCAACAACGCATTCGCGCAAAAAGCGGCACAATTACCCGCGTCAAATCCTACTCGGGCTACGTTACAACAACCGACGGCAAACTCCTCGCCTTCTCCGCCATTTGTAACAATTTTACGTGTTCACAACGCGAGATTCGACTGAAATTAGAACGTTTCATGGTGGACTTATTGGGGTATTAAAAAGTCATTTTTAACGAAACCCGCCTATTCCAGCCGTTTTCCCACTTTCTCGTTTTACATTTGCGGCTCAAAATTTAAAAATTGGCCAACATCCACTATAAAACGTATAATTTAAGACAATGAGTAATAATTTTTTCAGCCTACCCATTAAGAAAATCCAACGCGAAACCATTGACGCCGTGAGCATTACGTTCGCCGTGCCTGATAGCTTGAAAGACAAATACGCCTTCACGCAAGGCCAATATCTGACCCTCAAAACGATGTTAGGCGGCAAAGAACAACGCCGTGCGTACTCAATTTGCGCGTCTCCGCTCGACGGTGATTTGACGATTGCCGTTAAAAAAGTGGAAAAAGGGGTTGTGTCAACTTTCCTCTGCGACCGCTTGCAGGAGGGACATGAGTTGCAAGTTGCAACGCCCGACGGTCGTTTTCATACACCCCTCAGTATCGAGCAACGCAAAGACTATTTTTTGTTCGGTGCGGGTAGTGGAATTACGCCGTTGATGTCTATTTTGAAAACCATTATCGAGACTGAACCGACGTCGAAAGTGCATTTGCTCTACGGCAATCGGAACGAAGACCACATTATTTTCAACAATCAATTGGCCGAATTAGCGCGAAAATATGAAGGACAATTGACCGTTGAACATATTTTGAGCCAACCCAAACGCGAAAAAGGTGGTTTTTTCTCCAAAGGAAAAATTAATTGGATAGGAAAAGTCGGACGAATTGATAAGTCAGTCGTTGAAAAATTCCTATCTGATAATCCGATGACAAGCAAAGAAGCCATTTATTTTGTTTGCGGCCCGAATGCCATGATGACGACTGTTGAGTCGGTTTTAAAAGCCAAAGGCGTTGATAAAAAACACATTCACGCCGAACATTTCAACAACGAAGGCGCATCCGTTGACCCCTCAGTAGCGGCGGCTTCGGTGGATGGTGCAACGGTGACGGTGACGTTTATGAAGCAAACGCACACCGTCAATGTGCCAAAAGGTGAAAAAATCTTAGACGTTTTGTTGAAAAACAAGATAGATGCGCCATATAGCTGCACCTCGGGCGCGTGTTCGACGTGTATGGCGAAAGTATCAGTTGGTACAACAAAAATGGATGCTTGCTTTGCCCTCGATGAGGACGAAGTAGCTGCGGGTTACGTGTTGACGTGTCAAGCACATCCGACATCAAAGGAAGTTGTTTTGAGTTTTGACCACTAATTTTTTTAATAAAACGTCGTCGAGGTTTTGAACCTCGACGACGTTGGAATCGCTACAATCATGAATCTCGTCGTTGACATCGGCAATACGCGGACTAAAATCGCTTTTTTTGAAGAAAATGAACTGGTAGAGAAAGCGATTCTCGAAACTGGTGCGTTAGGAGAACTGTCATCAGCAATAAGCGGACAGGCGATTGAAGGCGCGATACTGTCAGCTACGGGTGCAGATACTAAGGGGGTCGAAAATTTCTTGAAAAATCATTGTCCGTTTGTTCGTTTTGACCACACGACACCGATTCCGATAAAAAATAAATACGCAACGCCCGAAACCCTCGGAAAAGACCGATTAGCCGCCGTGATTGCTGCAAAAACCCTATTTCCGAAGGACAATTGCTTGGTAATTGATGCGGGAACGTGCTTGACTTACAATTTTGTTACGGTCAATAGTCTATTCATCGGCGGCAATATCACGCCAGGATTGACGATGCGGCTCAAAGCAATGCATCATTTTACGGCTAGATTGCCCGAAATTGAGCGCAATACTGAGGGGGTCGATTTTATGCAAATCATCGGCACAAGCACCGAAACAGCTTTACGAACGGGCGCACAAGTCGGCATTTTGGCCGAAGTAGAAGGTTTTGTGGCGCGTTTTATGCGCAATTTTGGTAAAATAAAAGTTGTCTTAACGGGCGGCGACGGCGAGTTTATCATGAAACACGTCATACTGAGTGAACGCTATTTTGAGCGGCATTTAGTCTTACAAGGTTTAAATCAAATTCTAAATTTTAATTTAAAAAACATCTCTAAGTAAGAGATTCTTTTCGATGAAGAAAATTCTTATCCTTACAGCGTTGACAATCAATAGCTTAGTTGCTTTTGGCCAATACATCAGCCCTAATTACACCACGAACTTACCGAAAGAAAATTCCCCACTTTCACGTCTTGGTTTCGGCAACTTGACCCCTCAGTATTTGGCACCAAGTACAGGCATGGGTGGCATGACGGCAGCTTACCGCGACCGTTTTAGCTTCAATCCGTTCAACCCCGCATCTGTGGCGGCGATGCGGATGACGGCTTACGAAGTTGGTTTTTTTGCTAAAAACAACACCGTAAAAAGCAGTAGCGGCAGTGCCGAGGCTTGGAATGGCAACCTCAACTATCTCGCGCTTGGTTTTCCGACATATAGTGTTATTAACGAGATTCTCGACCGCAAAAAACGCGAAATTCGTTGGGGTATGGGTTTTAGTTTAATGCCTTACTCAACGACGGGGTACAATATCAGCACGACCTCAAAAATTGCGGACACCGTAACAGTCGCTAATTATTTTGTCGGTAGCGGCAATACCTACCGCTTCTTGTGGAGCAACGGCGTCGAATACAAAGGTTTATCGTTGGGTGCAAACGTTGGTTTTATGTTCGGTCGGGCAACCGTCATTCGGCAATTGGGCCTATCAAACGTCGGTTTGAATTACATAGATAACTTTGAAGACAGCTATACCCTTGGCGGTTTTTCGTGGAATTTGGGCGCGCAATATGACCTAGCAATCGGTGCAGCACCGAAAGTAGGCGAAAAAGACAAGCAAAAACACGTTGTTTTCGGTCTTTACGGCAATCCTGTTCAGCCTTTCACAACAACAGGCGCGCAATCGTATGCGCGTTTGGCAATTGGTTCGGACACAAGTACAGTGAATGGCAATTTGGTGTCAAGTTTTACGGACAGAAAAGGCTCGGGTAAGCTACCTGCGGAAATAACGGCGGGTGTGATGTACGAAGACGGCTTGAACTTCCGCGCAGGTATCGAATACAAATACTCGGCTTGGAGTGGCTACACAAACGACGGGCAAACTCAAAAGCAATCCGTCAGTGATGCAGGTGTTTTGAGCCTCGGCACGGAGTTTATTTTGGATAAAAGCAAGCTAAAATCGCCCGAAGAAAAAGTCCGCTTCCGCCTCGGCTTCAAAACTGGTACCGACCCTCGGGTATTGAACGGCACTCAAGTAACGACTTGGGCAGCAACGGGCGGTATGTGTTTGCCCTTGCGCGTAGGCCGTGGTTCGCAGATTTCTTACTTGAATCTGGGTCTTGAATACGGTAAATTAGACGCTAAAATATTGTCCGAAACCTATTTTCGGATAAATTTAGGCTTTACGTTGAATGACAATTCTTGGTTCTTGAAACGTAAGTTTAATTAACGTTTGGGCGATTTAGTCACCTCAATGCTTGAAAAAGCCGTTTTGACAATGTGTCAAAACGGCTTTTCTCGTGGAAATACTGAGGGCTCACTTTTATAAGAAATTGATACGCCTGTTCGTCCTAACATTTATGAGTAAAACAAATATTTGTGTGATAAATTAAAAGGCTGTAAACTTGCACCATTGAAAATCATAAAATCAAAGTAACGATGCAAGCGACACCACCACAATCCGAACAAAACGAAGCACAAGAGCCGATTCATCATGTCGCGGATAAAGGCTTCAAAATAATGATGAAAGAGAAAGCCTCCGCCCTTGAATTGATGGAGAAGTTTGTTCCGTTGGTCAACCAACACCTTGATACGACGACATTTGAGCTGGACGATACCAACTACGTCAATGAGAATTTTGAGGAATATTATTCCGACGTTGTGTATCGAACGTATTTAAAAACGGATGATAAGGATAAACGTAAGCGCAAACCCGTTGCCGTCGCGCTCTTATTTGAGCATAAAAAAACGATTCAGTCGTATTTTAGGTTGTTTTTGCAATTATTGAAATACATGATTTTTATTTGGGAAAACGACCTTACGAACAAACGTCGCCCGTCAATTATCGTTCCGATTGTTATCTTTCAAGGCCGCAAAGGATTGAAAGTCAAGGACTTACACAGTTATTTTAAAGACGTTCCCGAAGAACTGTTGCAGTACATTCCAAATGTCAAAATTCATCTGACAAACGTTTTTGATGTACCCGACAAAGATTTATTGGGTTTGAATGAAAAAAACCTCTTGCGTAGTTTGTTTTTAGCTTATACCTTTACAGAGAAAAAAGAACGGATTACAAAAATACTGCTTGAAACTTTCAAATTTATGGTACACGATGGCGATAAATTTGACTTTTTTCAACAAATGTTTCGGTATTTGGCCAAAGAAGACGTTTTAAACCCCGATGACGTGAATGAATTAATTGCAAAATATTTATCACCACAACAAAAAGAAGGTGTTATGACAACGTATCAATTGTGGAAAATCGAAGGCCGTCAAGAAGGCCGTCAAGAAGGCCGTCAAGAAGGCCGTCAAGAAGGCCGTCAAGAAAAAGCACGGCTCTCCATTTTGCGCGGCAAATGGAACAATGTACCCGCCGAGTCGTTGGCAGACTTGTCAGAATTGCCGCTTGCGGAGGTCAATAACTTGCTTACAGCTTATGACAAAGTTTATGAATTTTGGTTAAAAAGTAAAGGGAAAGCCCCCGATGTTTTGCCCAAAATCGCTCACTTATCTGACCAAGAAGTTGGCTATTTAATGACGTTTTTTACGCAAAAACAAAGTGTTGCTGCTGGAAACTGATGTTTTTAATCCCCTCAGTATTTCAAGTAAAAAGCCCTTCAAAACGCACGTTTTGAAGGGCTTTTTACTTGAAATACTGAGGGGGGTGTTTTGAGTTTTGAGTGACGGTTTTTGAGTCCTATGCAACTCAAAACCCGTAACCTAAAACTCAAAACACCAATTTAATACCCCCCAAAATACCGTCTCAAAAACCATTCAGCCGCCAACAGACTTATCAAAATACCGAAAATCCACTTCAAATTCATTGCCGTTTCGGTCTTTTGGGTGGTGTACATGACGGGTTTTAGGTTCTTCGCCAAGATAGAATCGGCTAACGACGCCATGTCTTGCGGACGCACCATCGAGCCACCTAATTGATTGCTCAATGCCCGTAACAAGGCGTGGTCAGCCGTCGTTTCGTAGAGTTCTAGCTGAATCGGCTGAACGCTGAACGCGCCTCCTGCTTCTAATTGTTGGCCACCGATACTCGTTGTAGCTTTATACGTGTAGTTGCCGACGGGCAAAATTCCTGTATTTAAGGCGTAAGCGCGGCCCAATTTGTTCATCGTGTAAGGAAATTGCTTGCCTTCGCCGTTTGTCAGAATCACGCGGACATCGGCTTCGTTGATTAACTCATACGAATTATTATATATTTCAGCAGAGAATTGAACAGGCTCGTTTTCACGGTACATATTTTTATCGGTGGCCGCACGAAACTTGCGTTTGTCTTCTTTGACCGATAAATAGGTGCAGATTTTGGCCATCAAACCGTCAATAATGTCATGGTTTTGGTGCTGCGCGAAGTCGAACAATCGCCATTTCCACAAGCCTTCGGCGGTGATAATGCCCGTTCGGATGCCATTCGATTCGCCGAGCATGATGAGCGGATATTTGGTATCGACTTTTCCAATTTTTTGATAAAACAAGACTTGACCGCCGCCAATTTCTCTAAAATCGCCAAAAGGCGCAACAATGGGGTTGAAATTCGGAATTTGACGGTAATTATCTTCCAAAGTGAACAAATTAAAGCTGTTGTTCAAGCTCGCCTGTACGTCGTTCACGTTTTTGCCATCGGCATTTATCGACATCATAGATTGCTGTGAAGTCAATTTTCGGCCATCACTTTGCGCGCCAACAATGAACAAACGCGGAATTTTTTTGGCGTTCAAATTGTTCAAAATCGCATCCAAAGGTTGCGTTACTGAGGGGAGGTTGTGCAAGACCACAAAGTCAAAATCGGCAGGATTCACCTTGGAATCATCCGCGTAACCAACCGATAATGTGTAATTTTTATTGACCGAAATGGCTTCGCTCAACGCCGCAATGTCGGGATGCGGGGCGTTGCCAAGCAACAGGATTTTCGTCCGTGCATCCAAAACTTCGATAAAAATTTCCTTCGTATTATTAACGGTTGACACTTCGCCCGAAACCGTTGTAAGGTTTACGCGAAAGCGCATGATACCCGCTTGTGTGGCGTCGAGGGTGGCTTCTTTGGTCGTAAAAAAATCATTTTTATTGATAGAAATTGGCGAATTGCTCACTACTGAGGGGTTGCCCGAAGCATCTAATTTGGCCACCGTCAAACTCGATGTACCACCCGCGCAATTTGTGGCCGCGACATCAATTTGGATATTGAATTTATCGCCCAAATAAGCGATATTGTTGTGGAAAACACGCTTCACAACGAGGTCTTTTTTAGGTGTTGTGTCACCCAAAGCGATGGTGTAAACAGGTGCATTGAGTTTCGCAGCGGCGTACAAGGGATTTGAGCCTTCGTTGTAAATACCATCGGTTGCAATCACGACCGCACCGAGGTTCTGATTGGCGTACAAATCATAGACATTTTTCATCAAATCCGACGCATTTGTCAGCTTGTCTTTAAACGAAAATTCGACGCCTTCGCGGACTTTTTCGCCAAAACTATACGTTTTTACGTCGTATTTCTCTTGCAAACGCGCCGCTAACTGCTCAAAATTGGCTTTATAGGAGGGGGTGTCTTTGACAGCAATGCCGACCGATTCGGACACGTCTTGAGCCAACACAACAACAGGTTTACGAATGTCCGTAACCGTTGATTTGAGCAACGGTGAGAGCAAAAGCGTCGCAATGAGCGTTCCCGAAAGGAAGCGCAAGACGCCTAAAACCTTGTTCAATTGCGGCGATTGTTCCCGAAACGCGTTGTTTCGGAAGTACAATGTGGCGGCGAAAATTGCGCCTAGCAAAGCGCAAAATAGGAAGTACCAAGTGGGATATTGAAAGTTGAGCATATGTATTATTTAACGTACCAAAGAACGTTTTATGGCCGTGATGGTTGCAATGTGCCTCAATTATTGCGCCAACGCTTTAATTGCGTGATAAATTGCAAAGGTATTAAAACGTTTTAAACGAAAGTCAATCCTTTAAAAAACCTATTATTGATGCCCCTCAGTATTTGGCGCAACAACCGATGAAATTTGACGTAAATAAGCGGTAGCACGGTTATAAAAACCATACCTTTGCCGATGATAAACGACACGTTGAACATTACTGTACAGTCAATTCATTAATTTCCGCTTTGACTTTAATGCGGCATAGCTGCAAAACCTCGGTAACACAATAAACAAACATCAGATTTCAAATGCGGCGTAACCGCAAAACCGCTTGTTTTACGGTTACACCGCATAAAAAAGTGCGTAGTTTTAAGTATTACCAAGATTTTGCAGCTACGCCGCAATAAAGCCAAAGCGGGAACTGCTGCCGTAACTTTTCATTTATCACTTTTCACTCCGCCTCATTTTTAATTTCGGAATCATCGGTTATTTATCGCAAAATAAAAAAATAGTTATAAATTTATTGATAATCAATTAGTTACAACTTGACGCGGGTTTGAAACCCGCGTTAAGTTTACGTTGCGATAAATAACCGATGATTCCGTTTAATTTTAATCACTTACAAAAATTTTTCTACATGACAAACATTTTACTGAAAGAACACTTGATGTTCTTGTTCCTCATCACTTTTTCGACAGGCGCAATTTGTACAACGCTAAACGCTCAAAACACCGCTTTGAATTTTGACGGCGTGGATGATTACGTCAGTTGCGGCAATTTTCTGCCCCTTAGCTACACCAAAGAAGCATGGATTAATGTTTCTAACTTGACAAAAGACAATAATATTTTGTCGGGTTCGGTTGGTGGATTGCACGCTTTTTGGGCACCTACCCTACTCAACAACAAGCTGTCGGCGGGCCACAACGGCAATCATCAGGAAGTGCAAGACCCGACACCGTTGCTTGCGCATCAGTGGTATCATGTAGCTGTGACGTATGATGCGCCCACAACAACGATGGTTTTGTACAAAAATGGCGTCGAAGTTAATCGCAATACTTTTGTTGTAGCGTGTACAGCAACAAACACGCAGGTCTTAATTGGTAGTTTTCAAGGAGGGCAAAATCTGTTTGCTGGCTCGATTGACGAAGTGCGTATTTGGAATGTTGTGCGAGCATCTAGCGAAATTGTTGCCAATATGAACACGTCTTTAGGTTATGCACAACCCAATTTGATGGCCAATTATCGGTTCAATCAAGGGACACCAAATGGCAACAATATAGGTATTACGAGCCTCATTGACGACTCGGGCAATGGCCGCAACGGCACGTTTTTCGGCTTTGAATTTAGCGGTTCAGGTTCTAACTTCATCTCAACTAGCCTCGTTGTACCCATCAATTTGCTCAAATTTGAGGCAACGGCCTTGAAAAATACCATAAAAATTCATTGGGAAACGGCCACAGAAATCCACAACAAAGGTTTTGATGTTGAAAAATTAAATATGGCTACCGATGCTTGGGAAACCCTCGGTTTTGTTGCTGCTCAAGGCAAAGCGGCTAGCTATGATTTTGTGGACAACACACCCCTCAGTAAAAACTACTATCGCCTACGTCAAATTGATGTGGACGGAACAGCAACACTTTCAAAAGTCATTTCGACCGTTAAAGCGGGTTCAAAGGCTTTAAAAATTTATCCAAACCTCGTTTCTGACGTTTTGAATATCGAAGCAACGGGCGATAACCTTGAGATTGTCAACCTTTTAGGCCAAGTTGTCATCCATCAAAGGAGTACGCAACGGCTTGATGTATCGGCTTTGCCAAAAGGAACGTACCTTTTGAAAATGGGTGAAGAACAGGCTAAATTTGTTAAACAGTAAGACTAAAACGTTTAAAATACTGAGGGGGGATAGGTTTGGGTTTTGAGTTGAACGCATAACTGTCAACTCTTGGTAATATTTTAAATTTAATTGCCATTTTCTTTGCAATGTGAACGTAAAACGTTTGTTTTGTGGTCATAATTCATAATTAAGTGTACCTAAATGCCGAATACTATTAAGATTTTGCAGCCCCGTCGCCATTCGACACTAGATACATTCAATTATGAAGTTATCTTAACGCTATTTTTTAAACGTTTAAAATAATTTACATCATGGTAAAAAAAATGCTATTCGCATTACTCGTTGTTTTTGCGTCTTGTCAAAATAACGACAAAAAAGCGGCGGCAACAACGCCTGAAACGGCGCAACAAGCCATTGTGACCACACCAAAAGACATCGCCGTTGCGCTCGATTCAGCCCGATGTTTTGGCAATGAACCGTTCTGGGATATTGAAATTTCAGAGAAAAAAGGGACAATCACTTTTAATAATGTGAGCAAGGAATTCGTGCATACCTTCCCTTATGCAGAGCCTAAAATTGAAGATGAACAAGCGATTTATAACGCTGTGGAAGGAAAAAATACTTTAGTTATCACGCTCAAACGCGAACAATGTAGCGACGGAATGTCTGATGTAGTGCATAAATATTCAAGCGAAATTGTGCATAATGGAAAGAAATTCAAGGGTTGTGGGTGTAAAAAAAGTAGCGTTTATTTACGCATGACAACTTAAAGCAACGTTCCTTAATCCGATAGAGTCGAGCGTTGATACGTTGTATTAAAATGTCTGACTGCGGCGTAGCTGCATAATCCTGGTAATACTGCTTCAAAACTCAATTTTTTAGGCGGTGTAACCGCTAATCGTGCTGTTTTGCGGTTGCACCGCATGGTAAAAGTCGTTGTTGGCTTGAGCATTACAGAGATTTTGCAGCTACGCTGCATTTATGATATAACTTATCAACGCTCAACTATAAGGAACGTTAAGTAAATAAAAGCGTATTTTACGGGCTCTTTCTCGCTGCGCTCGAAAATCGCCATCTGAAGGATTTTTTAGGAGGCAGCTTGTTTTTTG
>JAYSRS010000133.1:0-2110 GCA_043720935.1 Saprospiraceae bacterium | reverse complement strand
AGTGCTAAAATTTATTTAAGCATCTTCAACACCGATCATAAGCAAGAGCCAATCATGCTTCTGAACGAAGAATTGGTTTTGCTACGGTCAAAATTGGGGCATCGCATCCGTAAATTAGTGCGTGTCATTCCAAGCATTTCGCTCTATGACGATGACACATTAGACGAAATGTACCGCATTGATGACATGATGAAAAAATTAGATGCCGAGGGTCAATTTGGGTCGAAAGAAGAAGAATAAACAGGCCCCTCAGTATTTTTACTAAAAAGCGGTATGACTTTAATCAGTCGTACCGCTTTTTACGTATTTTACAGCCTTAAAATCATAATTTATGTCAATCCTCTACACCAACACCCACGTACATACGGGCGAAGCCTTTTTAAAAAATCATTGTATTTTAGTTGAAAATGGCACAATTGAAGGCGTTTTCAACGAAAAACCATTGGGTTTTGAAGGAAAAATCGTGGATTTGAGCGGTCGCCACGTGTCGGCAGGGTTCATTGATTTGCACATCAATGGTGGAGAAAAATTTTATTTTACGAAAGATGTAACGGCTGAAACCTTGACGGATATTGACACATCTTGCCACGCTTTGGGTACACATTTTACTTTACCGTGCCTTATAACCTCTCCTTTTGAAAATATACTGAGGGGCCTAAAAGTGATGCGAGATTTTAAAGCAAAAAATCCGCAAAGTGGCGTTTTAGGAATGCACCTCGAAGGGCCTTTTTTGCACCCCATTCGTCGGGGCGCACACCTTGCCGAGTATCTGCAAAAGCCCACCGATGCGCTCGTAGAAACGCTTATTAATGAAGGAAAAGAGGTCATAACCTTGATGACAATTGCGCCCGAATTGTTCACGGATGCTCAACTCGACCGCCTTTTGGCAAGTGGCATCAACATCGCCGTGGGCCATTCGGATGCCTCATACACGCAAGCCACACACGCATTCGAGCGGGGCGTGCGCCTCTGCACACACCTCTACAATGCGATGTCGCCCTTGCAGCACCGTGCGCCGGGCGTGGTTGGGGCTGTTTTGGACAATGAAAATGTGTATGCGCCCATTATTTTAGACGGCATTCACTGCGATTATGCGGCGGCAAGCATTGCTTATAAAATTAAAAAAGAAAAGCTGTTTTTGATTTCTGATGCCTTATTCGTAGGTGAAAAAATGACCCATTTTGAGTGGGGCAATTTCGACGCAACCCTCGTGGACGGGAAATACCGCAACCGAGAAGGCAACTTGGCAGGGGCAGCTATTTCAATGGGCGATGCGGTTAGAAATGCGGTGAAACATGTCGGTATTTCTTTGGAAGAAGCCGTTAAAATGGCGACTATTCGCCCCGCAAAAGCCGTTGGTTTGGAACATAAAATTGGGCGAGTTGCCAAGGGTTTTCCCGCAAAATTAGTGTCTTTTGAAGAAGATTTGTTGCGTTTTGAAACGTTGAATTAGGCGATATGTAGCGGCGGTTTTTAACAGACCCGTGCGACTAAAACGACCTAATTTTTAGCTTTTTTTCTAAAAATACTGAGGGGCCCCCTCATAGACAAAACTGGCATCGAAAAACCCAACTTGCCGTATATATTTTTTTTTGAGAAAATAAGAAAGGAGTACCGTATAGAAGTAATGAGTACGGAGTGTGTTGAGTAATGCGTGTGGTATTGCGCATGATGTAGCGGCGGTTTTGACCGCCGAATACGTTGATAATCAATATATTACGTAACATTCGGCGGTTAAAAGAGCAATTTTTGCTTTGGAATATAACGAGTGTTTTGCAACATGATGTTGCGGCGGTTTTAACCGCCGAGTGCGTAAATCAGCGATACTTGCGTGGCATTCGGCGGTTAAAACCGCCGCTACATCATGCTGAAAACCCAAAACGCCAAGAAAAACAACGTAAGTATTATAAAATCAATTATTTACACATAAAATAATTCATCACTCATCATTTATAATTCATCATTAAATAAAATGCTTCTTACTTTTTTAACAGAAAATGAAAGCCAACCTGTAAACGCTTTTTTTTCTAAATATAAAAAAATAGCACTCATCATAAGCCTTTCAATCGCAGCGATTTGTGGGGTTCAGCTATACCGTTTGCCGCTTTGG
>JAYSRS010000132.1:0-17959 GCA_043720935.1 Saprospiraceae bacterium | reverse complement strand
CGGAATTATCGGCTTTGTGGTACAAACCTATTTTCTAGTAAAACCTTAATACGTAAAGCGTTGATTACCAACATTTACGAAATCTTAAAGATTTCGTAAATGTTACGCTGTACCATAAAGCAGATAATTCCGTTAACTATTACATTTTCAGAGGTTACTTTTCCTTTTGTGAATTTCTTGAAATAATCATTGACAACAATCGAGGTGTTCAAATCATGTAGAACAATTCTTGGGCATTTGTCATCTAAAAAGTAAACGAAACAGTGCTCTATTATTTTCGGAATTATGCAGCGTATTACTGTACGCTAGCTTTTTTTCATTTATTTTACCTTTTATATCGATTTGCATTTTAGCAATTTATTATTTTTAGCAAAAACATTTGAACTGATAGCTTGCTAACTTCTATCAGCAAATGTAATAGAAAAACTGTTTTTGCTGAATATAAAATAATTTATTTTAAAACTATTCAAACATTTTTATTTTATTCATAATTATAATTGATAATTTTATCTTAGTACATGACAAAAAAGGTAAAGCCTTTTTCGCGCTCGCTTCGCTCGCACGAAAAAGGGGGAAAGTGGTTCAAATTTCGGGCAAAGCCCGTAATTTGAACCACATCTCCTCCTTTTTGCGAGCGAAGCGAGCAAAAAGCCTCTTTTGTCATGTACTAAGTAATTTTATACTCAATTTTGGTTGCAATTCTTTAAAAAATAGGCCCCCTCAGTATAAAACACTGAGAGGGCCTATTTTAATCCCATTTTAGATAAAAATGGACTATTTTAGAAGATATAACGTGCGCCTAATTGGAACTGCCACCGCGAAGCGAGGTTGAAATCGTCAACGAACGTATTTTTCAAATTTGTATCAAATGAATAAACAGGCGTACCTGCTGCATTGACCGACACACCAACGGGTTGTGTGTTGGCTACTTGCTGACGAACGCCCCATTTTGAAGACAACAAATTGCCAATATTCAAGAAATCCAAGCTGATTTGAATCGTATTTGTTTTGCTATCCGACACTTTGAAGTTGAAATCTTGCAAAACACGAATGTCGATATTTGAGAACCACGGGCTTAACAAACCGTATTTTTCAACGACTGCACCACGATTGTTCGACAAATAATCGTCTTGATTGATGTATGCCTTTAAAGCCGCTTTCTGAGCCGCGCCATCCGTTGCATTACCCGAAAACGTCATTTGGTCGAGTTGTGCATCCGTCGGGATAAACATCAAATCGTTGTTGCCCGAACCGTCGCCGTTGATGTCACCTGAATAGGTGTAGCTAAAACGACCGCCTTTGACAGCTTGGAAAAACGCCGAAACTGTTGTCGCCATTTTACCGCCGTTGTAAGTGAATTTCTTAGCCGCAACACCGACAAAACGGTGCAAATTGCCATACAATGAAGGCGCAGACACCGCTTGGTTGACATTGCCGTAAGCAGGATTGCGGTCATAAGCATCCGAAGAAATTTCCGCCGAAATCGAACTTGCGTCAAATGATTGACCGTAGTTGTAGCCCAAACTTGTGTATGAACCACCCGTCCAGTTGCGTTTTACTTCCAAAGTCAAGTTTGTGGAATGGCCAACGTTAGTGTTTGTAAACACATAAGCCGAAGCTGGGCCGCCAAAAATGCTTGTACGGTCTGTGATTTTGTACGTAGGCCGCTTGTCAAATGCTGAATTTAATGTACCTGTTGGTTTGTTCAAACCATAATCCCGCACCATCATCGCATTGAGGTCTTTGGTGTAGATAAAATCAGCCGAAACCAACCAACCGCCTTTGATTTTCTTCTCAAAACCAAGGTTTGACCGCCAAACTTGTGGGAATTGGAAGCTAGGGTCAGTCATCTGACGGAAGAAAAAGTTAGGATTACCCGCCTGATTGCCTATCCAAACGAATGGAAAACGACCCGAGAACAAGCCCGAACCACCGCGCAATTGCGTTGTGCCGTCACCCGTCACGTTCCAGTTGAAACCAATACGTGGAGAAATAAGGGCTTTTGTAGTCGGCAAAACCGTTTGGTCGAGCTTAACCTCCTTTCCGTCTGCATCGTAGTAAACCGCATCTGGAAGGTAGCAGCAATTTGGTGCAGAGAAGTTTTTCAAATAACTTACAATTGAGTCTTTGGTATTAAAATATGATGGTTTGTCCAAACGAACGCCATAAGTCAACGTGAAATTATTGTTCACTTGAAATTCATCTTGAATGTATGCCGAGATTTGACCAACGTTGACATACGACCAGTTCCAGCTCAAATCGTTCTTTGAGTTATTTGCAAAAGTAGCTTTTGCAGCATCAACCGCCGTTTTAAATCCAGGGCGTTTAACACTGTCTAAAAATGTGGCCACAGATGTTATGTCGTTACCAAAAGTACCACCGTAAGCATTGAGATTGAACGCATTAGCAAAGCTGAATTTTTCAAATGCAGCACCTAATGTCAAGGTATGTTTGCCCAAATACAAGTTAAAGTTGTCGTTGATTTGGAACACGTCTTGTCTTAAACGATTGTAAATTGAGAACGGCTCGTGACCCGCAACGATGTAACGAATATTATCGCCATTTGCAATATTAACAACAGGGAAAGGGGTCGAAAACGGGTCGCGTGTGTCGCGGAAAGCTGTAAAGCCACCTTGCAATTTGTTAGACGCTTTGTTGCCAAAAGACGAGCGCAATTCACCGATAACTGACTGAATTTTGTTATTGATTTGATAGCCCGAATTGCGAAACTGCAATGTTACCGCGTCTGGGCCACGGCGTCCGATGGCTACAGGGTTTGCAGGTTTTTCTTTCGACGCATCCAAAGTATTGTACGTCAAAGCGAATTTATGGTCTTGGTTGATGTTCCAGTCCAATTTTATAATCGCTTTTGAGTTGTTCGTTTTGAGCAAATAGCCTTCATAAGCACCTGTTTCGTAGCCAAAATTGTCTTTCAATGCCTTTGAAACAGCATCCAAATCTGCAGCAGTTACGCGAGAGACGTTTGCGCCTGTGAGGCCAGGACGTGCCGCAACGAAAGTTGTACCCAAGTCTGTTCTACGGCTGATTTCATAGTTTGCAAACAAGAACAATTTATTTTTGATGATTGGCAAACCAACAGCAAAACCGCCTTGGAATTGGCTCAAATCAGCTTTGACGAGTTTCGTGCCGCCCACTTTTTGGCCTACCATGTCTTGATTTCTGAAAAAACCAAAGGCAGTTCCTTTGATTTCGTTCGTTCCTGACTTCGTTACAGCGTTCACAGAAGCACCTGTAAAACCTGATTGCGTTACGTCATAAGGTGCGAGCGAGACTTGAATTTGCTCAATCGCATCGAGTGAAACGGGCGCGGCGTCGGTTTGACCACCTGGCGTTGCGGCGTCAAGACCGAACGGGTTGTTAAAAATCGTTCCGTCGAGCGAAAAGTTATTGTATTGCGCGCTGCGACCTGCAAAACTCCCCCCCTCAGTAGAAGCGGGTGTGAGGCGCGTAAAATCGGCAGCATTACGACCGATTGTCGGCAAGGCTTGCAATTGTTCGTTGCCGATGTTCGTAGATGCGCCCGTGCGTTTGTTGTTAATCGGGTCGTTGAGGCCCGCTTTGACGACAAATTCTTCAAGCGTTGAGCTGCTTTCTTTGAGTTTGGCGTTTTGAGCGAATTTCTCACCGAGTTTCAAGAAAACGTTTTCAACTTTCTGCGTTTCGTAACCCACGAAGGTGATTTTTATTTCGTAAGGCCCACCGACGCGACAGTTTGGAATCGTAAAACGACCATCAACGTTCGTTACCGACCCGAAAGCCGACCCCGAAGGCGTGTGAATTGCCACAACGGCTGCCCCTGGCAAGGATTCGCCCTTGGCATTTGTAACTGACCCAACAATAGTTGAGGTTGTGGTTTGCGCGCTTGCTAATGTTGTAAAAAGCAAGGCCACCATGAATGTACTGATTTGTAATAATATTTTTTTCATACAATTGATAAGATATTAGGTAAAAAAAATTAGAATAAGATATAAATAAATACACCCAAAACGGCCTTTATACTGAGGGGCCTATTTTTAGGTTTTTGATTTAATAAAATCAAATTTTTGAAGCCTTTAAGCTATAAACTCTGTGTCCTCTGCGCTCTCTGTGTGAGAAAAAGCCCTAAAAAGCCGACAACGCAAGAGACAAACGGCGTCGTCTCTTGCGTTGTCGAGTGGGTTAACTCGTTTGGTACGTTGAAAAATGAAAAGGATTCTGCTGTCGTCGAGTGGCTAAGGAAGTAAAGCGACTGCTTGGTTTTCCTATAAAAAGACGTGTTGATTTATGTAAATTGCTTGTGTAGCGCATGTTTTTAATAGAGCGTAAATTTTTTTTGTTAGACAGATAAAAATTTTACATCCATTTTTGAATAGCGCAAAGGTAGAAAAGTTGGGGTTAAAAATTAACTTAAAGTTCACATAAAATTTACAATAAAGTAAAGTAGATTTTAGGTTTTAAGTTTTTTTTCGTAAAACAAGTAGCTCAAATCAAAAAAAAAAGAGGCTTTAAAAGAAAATGTTGCACCAGTAAAACCGATGCAACATTTTGATTGTCAAGTATTTACGTTTAGCGTAATGATTGCTGATAATCGGCTTCATTCACCACCATCGTATCTGACCAACGGTCGTGCCAACCGTTCGCATACGCGCCAAGAAACGAAAACGCATCAAAAGGCACCATGCGACAGAGTGTTCTTTTGACGACTGTCCCTGCGTCCATAATCTCGCCATCAACTGTCAAGGCGCGTGTGCCGCAAATTATTTTACCGATAGTGCGCCCGTTGCAAACCGCTTCAAAAAACGTGTAATAAATAAACAGGCTAAGGTAGCCAAGGGCGTAGTCTATGACTTTTGCAAACGCGTTGTTTGCTTCCAAACGTTCGGCTGCATCAGGATTTATAGCAAAATAAAGGAGGGCAATAATCATCGAAAGACCGAAAGAAAGAATCCTGTCAATGACAAAAGTGCCAAAACGCTTGCCTTGACTGGCCATTTCGAGTTCGACGGGTTCGGCGTCTCGGTTGAGCAAGCCTTCGTCTAAAAGTTGGTTATCCATTGAAAATAGAGTTTTTAGTTCTTAAAAATAATGAAAAAAAAATGATTTGTTTAAGTAGCTGTAGATGTAAAGGTGTAAAACCCCAAGAAAGGTTTGTTTTTGTTTTTTTAAAAATTTTCAATTTTAAAAAAAACAAAAACAAACCCCGTTTCTCGGCGCCGCGTGTGCCATTGAGCAATCAGTAAAAAAAGCGAGATTTTACCTCGTTTTATGTACAACGCAGCTTTTAAGTTGAGCCACTTTAATTATTGCCTTTTTTTATATGCTGTGACCTAACAATCAAATTATGTACGGCATAAATGTTTGAAAGTTTTAATAAATTTTAAATGAATGCATATTACAGACATTTGCGAAATCTTAAATGTTACGCCGTATCATAAAACCGATGATGCCAAATAATATGTACCTTTACCCAACGCTACGTTATAAAAGAAGTGTCTTGCCATTTAATTCTTTCAAAAAAATCTTTACAACGATGAAAAAAAATAATTTCTTTTTAATGCTGTGCCTTCTAGGTACTGTTATTTTCCAAAACTGCAACAAGCAAGGCAGCGATGAATCGGCTCTTGGTGGCCTTTATGCGGACAGTAGCCGTTCGGGGGCAGGTCTTAGCTCTGGTTCATCAGGTTCTGGTTCAAGTTCTGGCACAGGCTCGGGGGATACAACGAAACTAAAAGCGGGTAAATTGACGGCGGGTGAATGGAATGACCTTGCCAATATCCGTATGTGGGATTCCTTGATGGGCGTTGAAGATTGGGCAAAACTACGAATATTATGGAAAATGTACCCTAAAAATCGACAATCTGTCCGCTTAACGGACGCAAATGGTTTGTTTTTGCAAGATGCAATTGTTGAAGCATTTGATGCGACAACCAACCAAAGCCTTTGGGCAAGCCGTACCGATAACATCGGACGTGCTGAAATTTTTACAGGTTTTTTGAGCAACAGCACGCCTCAAAGCGTACAATTTAAAGTAACTTATCAAGGCCAAACGACCAATTTAGGCATATTTAACACGACTGACAGCGTCATTGTGCGCCCAATTAATGTGTCGAGAGTACCCCTCAGTAATGTTGATATTATGCTTGTTGTGGATGCAACTGGCTCAATGGGCGATGAAATAAACTATCTGAAAGTCGAATTTGATGATGTTATTAACCGCGTGAAACAGCAAATGGCGAACCGTCAATTGCGCATTGGTTCTGTTTTTTACCGCGATAAAGGTGACGAGTATGTGACGAAAGCCAAGGATTTTACAACAGATGTCAGCAGCATTCAGAGTTTTGTGAATCAACAAAGTGCAGGTGGTGGCGGCGATTTTCCCGAAGCAGTTGATGAAGCTGTAAAAGTGGCACTTGAACAATCGTGGAGTACGCAAGCGGTAACGCGTATTTTGTTCCTCGTTTTAGATGCGCCGCCTCACGATGACGCCGAAAGTGTGGATAAAATGCGGAAAATGGTGGAGAAAGCATCGCAAAAAGGTGTAAAAATTATTCCTATTACCGCAAGCGGCATTGGTAAATCAACGGAATTTTTAATGCGTTTTTCGGCTATCGCAACAAATGGGACATACACTTTTGTTACCGACCACAGTGGTATCGGCAATCCGCATTTGAAACCGACGGTTGGTACGTATAAAGTGGAATTTCTTAATGATTTGATGGAACGATTAATTTTAAAATATGCCCAGTAAATGACGTGATGTTAAGCAAAAAGCTGTTCTGATTGGTTTCAGAACAGCTTTTTTTATCAAAATACTGAAGAACCTATATATATATTAAAAGCGTCAAAACGGGTATTAACGCGCTTTGTATTTCAACCTATTTTGTTGATAATCAATCTTTTATTTAAACAAATTATACACCAACAGACTCCCTAAATAAGCCATCGCCGACATAAATAAAAACTGAATAATCGGCCATTTCCAAGACTTCGTTTCCCGTTTCACTACTGCTAATGTACTCATACATTGCATCGCAAAAACGTAAAAAATCAAGAGCGATAAGGCCGTTGCGGTCGAGTACATCGGCGTACCGTCGGGGCGAACTTCGCTTTTCATGCGGTCGCTAATGCTTGCCGAATCGTCTGTTCCCGCGCTGCCGATGCTGTAAATTGTGGCCATTGTGCCAACAAAAACCTCGCGTGCGGCAAAGGAAGAGAGCAACGCAATGCCGATTTTCCAATCAAATCCAAGCGGTTTTATGGCGGGTTCGATGGCTTTGCCGAAATATCCTGCGTAGGAAACTTCTAGTTTTTTGGCCGACAGAAAGTCTGCTTTTTCGGTTTCTGACCATTTTTTTTCTATGGATAAACGCTCGCCTTCCACTTCAATCGCGGCAATTGCGCTTGGATTTGGTGAAAAAGACGCCAAAAACCATAAAATTACGGAGACAATGAGAATGACTTTTCCTGCTTCGGTGACGAAACTTTTGATTTTTTCATAAACCGTCAAGCCAACGTTTTTCCAATGCGGCAAACGGTATTCGGGCAATTCAATCGCCAAAAAAGTGGATTCATTTGTCTTTAAGATTTTTTTGAATACAAAAGCGGCTGATAATGCGGCAACTACGCTTAATAAATAAAGTCCACCGAAGACCAAGCCTTGTTTGTTGAAAATGCCAAAATATTCGTTCGGCACAACAAAACCGACGAGTAAGGCATAAACGGGAATCCGTGCCGAGCAACTAATCAGCGGCGACACCATAATAGTAATGAGGCGTTCTTTCCAATTTGAAATTGTCCGTGTGGACATAATCGCGGGAATTGCACACGCCCCGCTTGATACGAGGGCGACAATGCTGCGGCCATTCAAACCCACTTTTTGCATCACGCGGTCGAACAAATAAACGGTGCGTGCCATGTAACCGACTTCCTCCAACAAGGTGATGAGGAAAAATAAAATCGAGATTTGGGGAATGAACACCAAGACGCCGCTTAATCCTGCGATGATACCGTCAGTCAGTAAATCTGTCAGCCACGATTGCGGCAATTGCGCCTTCAAAAAGACGTTTGTCTGCGTAAAAACGGTTTCAATCCACTCTTTTGGGATTTCGGCGAAGGCAAAAATGGATTGAAAAATGAAGAATAAAATCGCAAAAAATATAAGTGGCCCAGCGACCAAATGCGTCACAACGCTGTCAATTTTATCGGTCAAATTGGCCGATTTTGACGTATTTTTCTGAAAAAATAGGCGTAAAATGGGTTGCAATCGGTCAAAACGCTGCAAGGTCTCGATGATTTGAAAACGGATGGTTTCAAATTTTTCGGCTTCCACAACTTGCCGAATTTGGGCTTTTTCAAAATTAGTCAAAAACGGGACTTGCTGCCCGTGATGCGCCAACAAAATGGCCCGATAAATATTGTCGGCCTGTGGCAAACGCAGCCGAATCTCCTCTGCCGTTTTCAATTCAATAGAATTTGGCTGAAAAAACATTTTATACTGAGGGGGTGTTTTTTCACCCGTCATGCGTTGCATTTCGGTTTTCAAGGCATCAACGCCTTCGCCCGTCCGTCCGTTGAGGCCAATAACAGCCACGTTGAAGCGTTCGGCGAGGAGTTTTTTATCCAACAAAACGCCTTGTTGCGCCGCAATATCCACCATGCCGACGCCCAAAATCAAGGGAATATTCAAGTCTTTTAGCTGAGTAAACAACAGCAAATGCCGTTCAAGATTGGTCAAATCGGCCACGTAAATAATGGCATCGGGGAAGCTCGCGTCGGTCGGATTGCTCAAAATATTCAAGACAACGCGCTCGTCTTGCGAGTTCGGATAGAGGCTGTACGTGCCAGGCAGGTCAACAATTCGGACATCTTCGCCGCCGTTAGGCAAGGCCAAAGAGCCAATTTTTTTATCAACGGTGACGCCTGGGAAGTTACCGACTTTTTGACGCAAACCCGTCAATTGGTTGAAAATAGAGGATTTTCCAGCGTTTGGATTGCCTACGAGGGCGAAAGTGAACGTTTTATGTGAAGCCATAGCGTCGGCGGAAGTGCGGTTTTAATAGTAGAAATAGTCAAAATACTGAGGGTGTTTCAAAAAATCTCAAGCACAATATTTTGCGCTTCTTTCTCCCGAACAGCAATATTACATTCCTCAACTTTAATATATAAACCACCACCAAACGGAATACGCCGCACCAAGCGCAGCGATTTCCCGGGCAAGACGCCCATTGAGAGTAATTTACTCGCCATTTTGTCGTCTGTAAATTGATGAATAATGCCGCTTTCTCCCTCTTTCAAGTTGGCCAGTGTCTCGAAGTTGCTCATTTATTTAGACAATTAAAAACTGAAAATTAAGAATTGAGAACTTACAAGTAGCTGATTATCAATTATTTGTAAGTTTTTATGTTAGCATTCACAATTTTGACATTGTAGAAAACCATTGCTCGTTAAAGTCTAATTTAGACTTAATTTGGATAGCAAAGGTAATAGTGAAATAAGAAACGCGGCCTTTTGTTCAAAAAAGATTTTTAAAAAGGCGTTTTTAACCCGTAACTAAGGACTTCTAAATATCTTTGCCAAAAATTTTGATATGACAAACGATGCAGAAAAGTACGCTTTACGGGGCGTAAGTGCAAACAAAACGGACGTTCACGCCGCAATAAAAAACATGGATAAAGGGCTGTTTCCAACGGCTTTTTGTAAGATTTTGCCCGATTTTGTCGGCCACGATGCTGATTATTGCAACATCATGCACGCAGACACGGCGGGTACAAAAACGAGTTTGGCCTACCTGTATTGGCGCGAAACGGGCGATTTGTCGGTCTGGAAAGGCATTGTTCAAGACGCGATTGTGATGAATTTGGACGATATGGCCTGCGTTGGTTGCGTGGACGACATCGTTTTGAGTTCCACTATTGGACGCAATAAAAGTCTAATATCGGGCGATGTTATCAAAACGCTGATTGAAGCAACCGTCGAATTTGCCGATACCATGCGCGATTTTGGCGTCAACATTCATCTTGCGGGCGGAGAAACGGCGGATGTCGGCGATATTGTGCGAACGGTTGACGTGGGTTACACGGCCTTTGCGCGAATGAAACGTAAAAATTTAGTCATTAATAATGTGCAAGCGGGTGACGTGATTGTTGGGTTTTCATCTTTTGGAAAAACGGTATATGAAAATGAATACAACGGCGGTATGGGCAGCAATGGTTTGACTTCGGCAAGACACGATGTTTTGGCACATAGCTATGCGGACGGATTTCCCGAAAGCTTCAATCCCGCAACGCCGCGAAGCGTGGTGTACAGTGGTAGTAAAAAATTAACGGATACATTAATTGTTGACAATCAAGAAATTACTGTAGGAAAATTGATTTTATCGCCAACGCGGACTTATTTGCCTTTGTTGAAAAAAATCTTAGAAAATAGGGAGGGGTCTCAAATTCACGGCATTATTCACAACACGGGCGGCGGTCAAACGAAGGTTTTAAAGTTTGTAAAAGACGTTCATATCGTAAAAAATAATCTATTTGATGTGCCACCATTGTTCAAAATGATACAATCTGAAAGCCAAACCGAGTGGCGCGAAATGTATCAAGTTTTTAATATGGGCCATCGTTTAGAAGTCTATTGTACACAAAATGCGGTAGAAAATTTGGTCAATACGGCCAAAAACCTTAATATTGACGCTCAAATCGTCGGTTATGTCAAAAATACTGAGGGGGGTGAACAATTGACGATTGAATCACCTTACGGCATATTCAATTATTGAGTTATAAGATGTGAGCTATGAAATATGAGATATATCTCATATTTCATAGCTCATATCTCATATCTCCAATTTAACTATTATTTGAGAGACACACTTTCAACCATAAAACTCATGTTAAAAATATTGGGAAAACTTTTTCTCACCGCCTTCATATTGGGTTGTTTATCAACCCTAAGTCAGGCTCAAAACGACGCTGTTGTTGTGGGTCAGATTGACTCTGCAACGGCGCGTGCGGTGAGAATTGAGTACAAACGCAACCATTTTATGCTTGAAGACGGCAGTTTTGAAACTGTTTTGGACGGCAACAACGTTTTTTCTTTTCGCGTAAAAATCTCCGAATCACGAGCCGTCACGCTCTTTCACCGCAACGAATCGGTGCGGCTTTTCTTGACGCCAGGCGACACCTTGAAACTCCATTTCAAGAGTAAAAACCTTGTCGAAACCATCACTTTCGACGGTAGTGCGGCACTCCACAACGATTATTTGGTTAAGGCAGACGCTCAATTTTCGGAAACGACTTACGACAATCGGGCAAAAGCCTCGCTTGAAACGGCGTCGGCAAGGGAACACGCAGCTTTGATTGACGGGATTTATGTGGAGCGTAAAAACTTTTTTGACGCTTATCCAACGGATTTGAAAGCGAATTTTTCCAACGAATTTTTGGATTTTGTATTGAATGATAATACGTATTGGCGGGGAATGTATTTGATGGAATATGTGCGGAAAAATGGTTTGACGAATCCAAATCCCGATAAACAAGTGGATGATACGTTTTTTAACTTCCTTTTTGAGACCGATAACGCGTATCATAAAGCTTTGAACAATCAAAATTATATCAGATATCTTGATTTGTATTTGGGCTATATCAGAGAAAAAAGTGGTCGAGGTAAGCAAACGGACGGCGATACTCTGGAAATTCGTACCCGAACGGCGCAGAAAATTAGAACGAAAGGGCAAAGTGTTCGGATATTGGAAGAACCTTATTTGAGAAATGAAATCATAGCGACGCTTGGAAGCGGCGGAGAAGTGGAAGACCAAAACCTTGTGACGGGTGAAAAATTCAAATACGTTTATGGTGATACCTTGATGGAAGATTATTTCGTAAAGGTGAAAATACTTGGAAGAGGCTTTGGTTGGGTGCCTCAATCGCTCATCGAACGGTTCGATAAATCTGTGACGGACACCCTCCGATTAAGGCGTTTTTGTTACCAACCCGATAAGGAATTTTGTGGATTTGAAGACAATTTGACTGGGAAGGTGCTGTATTTTACGATGGCAAAGGACATTTTGTTGGGTTTTATGTACGACCAAGAAGCCTACATGAAGCAGCGCATGAATGATTTTATCAGCCGCAACACGTCTTATGATGAATACAATGTTTTACTGAGGGGGGCTTTTAAAAATACGTTAACCGAGCGTGTGCGGGGTGAAAAAGGCAAAGTGTCTATTCCTCCAAGTTGCGAACTCGAGCGTTATGACCGCGACCGTACGTATTATGCGACGGAGTTGAGCCGTTTGCCGCTTGCCGATAGACAAGTAAATGGTCGAGTAAAGGCAACGTCAACCTTAGCTTTTACCTCACCGAAAGGTGAGGACAAAGCTGCCGCCGCAAAGGTTCGAGTTGAGGCAGAAGCTAAAGCTAAATTGGAAGTTGACGCGGAGGCCAAACTAGAGGCAGATAATAAATTGACGGCGGATGCCAAAGCTAAACTGGAAGCTGATGCCAAAGCAAAAGCCGCCGATGAATTGCGCCTAAAATTGGAGGCGGACGCCAAGGCAAAAATTGCGGAGGAAGAGCGTCAGAAAGCAGAAGAAGCCCGTATAAAAGCTGAAAATGAGGCAAAATTTACAAAAGCTGCCGAAGAAAATAGACTTAAAGCGGAGGAAGAAGTCAAGGCAAAAGCGGCTAAATTAGCCGAAGAAGCGCGTATAAAGGCAGATTTAGAAGCGAAAGCGGCCAAATTAGCCGAAGAAAACCGTTTGGCAATTGAGGCCAAAAAGAAAGCCGAAGAGGCTGCAAAGGCTGCTAAAATTGCAGAAACTGCTCGTTTGAAAGCCGAGGAAGATACAAAGGCTGCTAAAATTGCAGAAGAAAATCGTTTGAAAGCCGAGGCTAAAGCTAAAGCTGATGCCGAAGCAAAGGCCGCTAAATTGGCCGAAGAGTCGCGTTTACGCGCCGAAGCCGAGGCAAAAGCCTTGAAAATTGCCGAGGAAAAAGCGAAAGCTGAAGCGTCTGCAAAAGCCGCTAAATTGGCCGAGGAAGCGCGTGCGAAAGCCGATTTGGAAGCGAAAGCGGTCAAAATTGCAGAAGAAAACCGTTTAAAAGCCGAGGTTAAAGCGAAAGCCGAAGCAGATACAAAGGCTACTAAAATTGCCGAAGCTGCCCGTTTGAAAGCAGAAGATGAGGCAAAAGCGGCTAAATTGACCGAAGAAAATCGTTTAAAGGTGGCGGCTAAGGCCAAGGCGGATGCGGCTAAATTGGCCGAAGAAGCGCGTTTGAAAGTTGAAGATGAAGCAAAAGCATTAAAATTAACTCAAGAAAAAGCCAAAGCCGAAGCGGCTGCTAAGGCCGCTAAAATTGCGGAAGAAGCCCGTTTGAAGGCCGAAGCAGAGGCAAAATCTTTGAAATTGGCGGAAGAAAAAGCTAAAGCGGAGGCGGCTTTTGAAGTTGCTAAATTAGCAGATGAAGCCCGCATCAAAGCAGATTTGGAAGCAAAAGCGGCTAAGTTGGCCGAAGAAAATCGTTTGAAAGCCGTTGCGAAAGCTAAAGCTGAGGCAGATGCGAAAGCTGCAAAACTTGCTGAAGAGGCACGTTTGAAAGCCGAAGCCGATGCCAAGGCTGCAAAACTTGCTGAAGAAGTGCGTTTGAAAGCAGAAGCTGAGACCAAAGCGGCCAAAATTGCGGAAGAAAACCGCTTGAAAGCAGAAGCTAGGGCTAAAACCGATGCCGATGCCAAGGCTGCTAAAATTGCGGAAATAGCCCGTTTGAAAGCGGAAGCTGATGCAAAAGCGGCTAAAATTGCGGAAGAAAATCGCCTAAAAGCGGAAGAGAAAGCGAAGGCCGAAGCGGCGCGTTTGGCTGAAATAGCGCGTGTAAAAGCTGAAAATGAGGCGAAAGCATTGAAATTAGCGGAAGAAAAAGTGAAGGCAGAAGCGGCTGCTAAAGCGGTTAAATTGGCCGAAGAAGCGCGTTTGAAAGCTGAAAATGAAGCAAAAGCGGTGAAGTTGGCTCAAGAAAAAGCAAAAGTTGAAGCGGCTGCGAAAGCGGCTAAATTGGCGGAAGAAGCGCGTTTAAAAGCTGAAAATGAAGCGAAATCGGCTAAAATTGCGGAAGAAAATCGTTTGAAGGCCGAAGCACAAGTTAAGGCAGAAGAGGCAACGCGTTTGGTAAAACTGGCCGAAGAGACGCGTTTGAAAGCCGAAGCAGTTGCAAAATCGGCTAAAATTGCGGAAGAAGAACGTCTAAAAGCCGAAGCTATCGCAAAAGCTGAGGCTAAAGCTAAGGCAGATGCGGAAGCCAAAGCAGCGCGTTTGGCCGAAGAAGCCCGTATCAAAGTTGAACTAAAAGCTAAAGCGGAGGCCGAAGCACAAGCGGCACGCATTGCTGCCGAAGCCAAAGCGAAAGCGGATGCGGAAGCTAAGGCGGCTAAATTCGCCGAGGAAGCACGTTTGAAAGCAGAGGCGAAGGCGGCACGTTTAGCGGAAGATACACGTTTGAAGGCGGAAGCAGAGGCACGGGCGGCTAAATTGGCGGAAGAAAACCGTAAGAAAGCGGAAGCGGCAAAGGCGGCTAAACTCGCCGAAGAAGCACGTTTGAAAGCTGAAGCGGAAAAAGCAGCACAACTCGCCGAAGAAAAAGTGCGTTTGGAAGAAGAAAACAAAGTGAAACTCGCTGAGGCTAAGGCTAAATTAGATGAAGAAGCCCGTATAAAATTGGCACAACGCAAAGCAGAATTAGAAGGCGATAAACGTTTGGGTTCGATGCAAACACCATCGCAATCGGGACCAAGTAAGCCGTCAGTTACGCAAAATAGTGCTCAAAATAATGCTCAAAATCAAGGCAATAAGCCATTAATTGCTCAAAATGATGCCCAAAATCAAGGCAATAAACCGCCGACTGTTGAGCCGAAACCGCGCTCGATTGATTCATTGATTAAAAATGATAAGCCGATTTTTGAACAAAATAAAGTAACAAATGCAACGGGCGTGGCTGACCCGAACGTGATTATCAATGACCCGAATGATAAAAAGCCGAAAAATCCGAACGAAACACGCGTTGGAAATTTGATATATATCAAGCAGCCTGATGGGACATTCAAAGTGGTGCAAGCAGAGGGAACGGTTGCTCAAACAGAGCCTGTGAAACAGCCGACGCAAGAACCTGCACCGACACAGACCCCCTCAGTAAATTCTGATGCGCCGCCAAATTCAAGCAATATTGCAAGGGGTGACCAACCTAAAGTGCGTTTTGTTGCACCAAAAGGCATTGAATTGGATACTACGCAAGAGATTATTCCAGTTATGGATTTGGTGAAATTAGACTTTGACCCAACGGGGCAATTTGTTGAGTTTAAAGGTTTAGTGGCAAACGATGAAATGCCACGTTTTACATTGACTGACATTAATGGCAAAACGGTGACGCAAGAAGAAATGAAAAATAAAGTCATATTCATTGATTTTTGGGCATCGTGGTGTGGCCCTTGCGTGGCGCAGTTTTCTCACGTCAAAATTTTGATGGAAAAATATAAAAACCAAGATGTTTTGTTTTTATTCATTTCAATTGACGAAAATATGGAAGCATGGAAAGAGCATCTAAAATACAATTCTATGGCGGGTACGCATAGCAACGATAAGTTAATTTTGCCCATCAACTTCATGGTGTCGGGTATTCCAAACTCATTTATAGTTAGTCGGAGTGGTAAAATTGCCTTCAATTCGCGTTTGAAATCTAAAATAAAGGACGACCGTATGATTCAACTTCTGTTAGATTCAAAGTAGTTTTAAGAAATATCACTTATAAAACATGCCGACTACGCGCTAGGTGTAATCAAAAGATTCAACTTTTGTACGTAGTAAAGTCCCTTTTTTATTCTCCAGGCAGAAACCCTTTTAAAAATTTGGCGCAATTTTGAGGCGCATTACAAATTGTAAACAATCTGTTGTAAAACGCTTTTAAATTTTTAATTAATTGATAATCAAATGTTTGAGCCTATTTATCATTCATAATTTATCATGCATCATTTTTTATGACTGTAAAAATCATCAATACATCGAACAATCCATTGCCCAATTACGAAACCGAAGGCTCGGCAGGTATGGATTTACGCGCTAACATCACCGAACCGATTTCGTTAAAACCGCTTGAACGGTTCATGATTCCAACGGGTATTTTTATTGAATTACCGATGGGTTACGAAGCGCAAGTACGTCCCCGAAGCGGTTTAGCGGCTAAACGCGGCTTGACTTGCTTGAATTCTCCTGGCACAATTGACGCTGATTATCGCGGCGAATTGAAAGTTATTTTGGTCAATTTATCCAACGAAACGCAGACAATTGAACCCGAAGAACGCATTGCTCAAATGGTCATTGCTAAACATGAGCGCATCGTATGGTCGGAAGTGACGGTGTTGAGCGAGACGGTGCGTGGGGCAGGTGGTTTCGGCAGTACAGGAACAAAGTAGAGCGATTTCGGATTGCAGCATAACATTTACGAAATCTTTGAGATTTCGTAAATGTTGGAAAACCTTATTCTTTCCAGCAATTTCCGCTTGGGATTTTTACGGCGGCGTAGCTGCCAAATCTTGGTAATATTAAAGCCTATTCACCGCTTTTTTATGCGGTGTAACCGCAAAGGCGGTTTAGCGGTTACACCGCATGGGAAATTGGACAGTGTACTTTGTGTTACCAATATTTTGCAGCTACGCCGCAATTAGAAAAGCCAAAGCGAAAATTGCTGTATTCTTTCACATTGATTTTGTAAATCATTGAAAATTAATCTATTACGATTAAAAAAAAGTTAGCAAACTATGAAAATTATTATTCCAATGGCGGGCAAAGGCTCGCGTTTACGACCGCATACATTGACCGTCCCGAAGCCCTTAATTTCAGTGGCGGGCAAGCCGATTGTGCAACGTTTGGTCGAAGATTTGGCCAAATCGTACAAAGGGGCTATCGAAGAAGTGGCCTACATCACGGGCGAATTTGGTGACGCTGTTGAGCAACAATTGCTTGATATTGCGGCATCTATCGGCGCAAAAGGCACGATTTACAAGCAAGATGTGCCGCTTGGCATCGCGCACGCAATTGGCTGCGCCGCCCCGAGCTTGTCGGGCAACTTGATTGTGGCCTTCGCAGATACGCTCTTTCGGGCCAATTTTCACTTCAATCCGAAGGAAGATGGCATTATTTGGACGCAAAAGGTGGAAGACCCGTCGGCGTTTGGTGTCGTGAAGATTGACCAAGAAAACGTGATTTGCGATTTTGTAGAAAAACCAACAACCTTCGTCTCGAACCTAGCGATTGTCGGCATTTACTACTTCCGCGAAGGCGAGCGTTTACGCAGCGAAATCGAACATTTAATTGCCAATGACATCAAGTTACGCGGCGAATATCAAATGACGAGCGTCTTGGAAAACATGAAAAACGGCGGCGTTCGTTTCCGCACGGCGCAAATTGACGAGTGGATTGACTGCGGCAACAAAGAGGCCGTTGTCCACGCAAATAGCCGAATGTTGGACATTAAAAGTGCCGAAGCGATGGTCGCAGCGTCCGCAAAAACGCGCAATACGGTCATCATTCAGCCGTGTTTTATTGGCGACAATGTTGTCATAAAAGATTCAGTGATAGGCCCTTACGTCTCGATTGGCCGCAATTCGGTCGTCGAACACAGTGTCATTTCTAACGCGGTGATTGGCGAAGATGCGTTGATTATTGATTCCAATTTGGGCAATTCGATGATTGGTAATTCTGTTGAATACATTGGTCGAAAATCTGAACTAAGTATCAGCGATTATTCTAAATTTGCCTCATAATTAAAAAAATATTTTCAAAAATTTTTGATAAGTGGATGCCATGCGTAATCGTGGCATCCATTTTTTTTTCGGAATCATCGGTTATTTATCGCAACGTAAACTTGACGCGGGTTTGAAACTGGCTTGTTAAGCCGCCTTTTTGAATGTTCCCCCTTTTTTT
>JAYSRS010000131.1:0-17973 GCA_043720935.1 Saprospiraceae bacterium | reverse complement strand
CCAAGTCATAGAAGTAAGAATTTAAGTGGTAGAATACTCAAATTTACTACTTTTTGTGACTTCGGGAAATCTTATTTTAACTCTTAATTCGCATAATATATAGTCGATTCCAGTCGCCTAATAATCAGTAATTGAAGCTGCCTGTACGCTTAGTTGTTTATCCATCAACCGAAACCACAACGGCGGTACGAGCGCGAGAATCATACACATCGGATAGCCAAAAGGCAATTCTGGACTTTTGTCGAAATGCCGCAAAACTTGATATTTGCGCGTTGCTTTGTAATGATGATCAGAGTGACGCGTCAATTCGTAGAGAAAAATGCGGCCTAATTCATGGTCAGAATTCCAAGAATGGTGCGGCAAAACGGGTTCGTAGCGGCCATTTTCCTGCATTTTTCGTTGCAAACCATAGTGTTCGATGTAATTAACTGTTTCTAACAATAAAAAACCGATAATAGCTACCGTAATTGCAAAAATTACTGAGGGGCCTCCAAACACCGCCCAAACGATGCCTAAATAGAACAATTGAATCAACTGAAAACGTATCATTTCGTTGTCGAAAGTAAACGTTGATTTGCCCTCTCGTTTCAATCTATCGGCCTCTAATGCCCACGCATCCAAATAACTGCCGCTGACCGAACGCCACCAAAAAGCGTAGATATTTTCGCCTTTTCGAGAGGTTGCGGGGTCTTGTTCAGTCGCCACGTTTTTATGGTGTCCACGGTTGTGTTCGATGAAAAAGTGTTGGTATAAAGCGGGCAAAAGCAATGCTTTAGAAAGAAATTGCTCAAATTTTGACGTTCGATGCCCCAATTCATGCGCGACATTGATGCCAAACGCGCCAATCATAATGCCAATATTGAAGGTCATACCGACCATTTCAAGGCGAGACAAATCGCCCGACTGCAATTTCACGCACGCCCACGCAATGAGGGCGTACATAATTGGTATGTGAGAATACAGCAACACATCAAAAAAGGGATGTCGGCTGCGGTCATCTTCCACTTCGGCGGCGTGATTGTCGATGCTTTTTGGCAAAAACAATTCAAAAAAAGGGATAAGCCCAAAGGCCACGTAGGCCATGCCAAACGACCACCAGCCACCAAAATAGAGGCCAGCAACGGCGGATAAGGGGGCAATGTAGGCAATCAAATATTTTGCGTCTTTCATCTTTTTCAAATTTTAGTCGGCAAAGATAAAATAATTTCAGATTTTAAATTTAAAGGAGCAATGAAATGAGTGTTGATGCCGTGTTGTTTTTGAAATCTGGAATCTGAAATCTGAAATTTGGAGTCTAAAATCTAGGTTTTAGCTAAAAAGACAGCGTTCCATTCCAAATCATAAGAGCGGGAGGTGATTTGATTGAAAGTAAATTTAATTTTCATACGATACCGTCCGTTACCCGACAGAAATTTTTTGCGAACGTCTGCGTTGATGGGAATTAGATTGATTTGGCTACCAGTTGTGAGCTGTACTTCGTCGTTGTAAAAAACGGGTTGCTCCGACGCGGGTGTCAGTTGCGAATCAAGAATGAACGCTTCGACGCGTCGGATAAAATTTAGATTGCCGTCGCCATTAAAAACAGGGCGAATCGTCATACTACGCGGCACGATTTCCCCCACTTTGTCGCTTGTGATATTGTTGGCTTGAAAAAAAACGGCAGAGTCCACGGGCGTATCAACAAAAGTAACCGTGAATGTCTGAGCAGGACTCCAACCTACGGGAATCGTGAACGTGCGCCGATAGGTCATGTCAAAACCTGCGTCAATCTTGCGGCAACCTGCCAAAAGGGGGAGTAAGAACAGGAAAATGTGTATTTTTTTCATGTGTTGAAATTAAGGTGATTTTTAACTAAGGAAGTAAGGAACGTATCACGACCTTCGGGTCGTGATATACACTAATTTGAATATGCACAAAGCGACTTGAGGGTCACTCTACGTTCTTTAACGTACACCACGCTGTTTTCATGCTTAATTTTTAATTTTTAATTCAAAAAAACAGCCCCCTCAGTATCTAGTACCTTGAAACGGGCAAAAAGCTCTTCGGAATACCAACCCAACTCTCTTGTTTTTTTGACGACTTCGGCGTGATAACGGCTTTTATAAGCATAATCCATCATTTGTTTGCCCGACGACCAAAGGCTAAAAGTGGCTTGTTGAATCAACGGCAATTCACCGACGCCGAGGCTGAAAAGTCGCCCTTCCGCCGTTTCGATTGAGCGACTTGTGCGGGGAACGTATTGCCAAAAACGATATAAAAACGAAGGTTTTATCGTGGCGCGTGTCAAAACGGCAACCGATTCGTTAGCATCAAAAGGAGCGGACACTTTGAAAGGTTCTTCGCCATCCCAAAGTCCGTGCGCCATTGTCGGCTGCAAATAAACGGTGAAATATTCAGTAGCATGATGTGTAAATGATTGATAGACAGGATTTTGTTTGAAAAAATCACGCGCTGCCCCTTCCGTATCCCATGCCCCAAGCCATGCGTAAACGCCAAAATTTGGGGCAATTGAAAAACCATTCCCACCGCCCGTACCGAGCATTTTGCCGAAAGTCAGTCCTTCGGCCAAGCCTTTTTGAAACAGGCGGCGACCCATCTGACCGAATGCCCAAAAGCGATTTTTAATCCCTTTGAACCTAAAAATTGTTACCGTAACGATTTGTTTTTCCATGAGTGCCTAAACACATTGTTTGGTTGGAAGGTTGTAAAAGGCGAGAACCAAAACAGGATGAGCCACTGATTGAAGGGATGCGACTGATTTACACTGATTTCTTTTTGCCATTCAAAAGGAAACTAAAAAAATCAGTGTAAATCAGTCGCATCCCGCCAATCAGTGGCCCATAAAATCTAATAATTTCACTCAATATCAAAACTTCTATCAACGTAGAAAAACTGCCCTTTTTTCTGAACGGTTGCTGTGACGGTGAAGACATCGCCCGATTTTAATTTATTGACAATTTTCGTCATATCGTCGCTCAAAATGCCATTACTTTGGGCGTCAGCGACTTTGCCTTTGCGGTCGCGTTCAAACAATAACTCATTGATTTCCAATTTATTACCTGTCTCATCTCGAATCGTAATCGGCACGACGAGCATTTTTTGAAGCGTTGAACGGGTCACTTTTTTTGATTTCAATGTTCCCCAAGTCAACTGAAAACCATTTGAAAATTCCGATTCATCGCGTTGTACAAAACGAATTGGGAGTTTCATTTTTACTTTAATTGGTTTCCCCGCCAACAAAGCAGGTTCCCAACTTGGCAAGTCATTGACGACCTTCAAAGCCGCTTCATTGTGTGCCGCAGAGAGGCCCCTCAGTATTGTAGGCTCTACGACCTTGCCCGTTGTGTCCAAGTAAAAACTGACGTAAACAGAGCCGATAACGTCCGTTTTTGGTGGAGAAACGACGTTTTTGGCAATAAAAGTGACCAAAATTTGATTGGAACACGTCCGTTTTTCGACCGAACCATCGAGTAGATGCCCACAACCTTTAAAATAAGGCATTTGGTCGGCAGATACAGAGGAGGTCTGATTTGTCGAATCGTCGGGAACGCTGTCGGGTTGGGCCGTGAGTGAGGCCGTAAAAATGAGCGATAAAATAAGGAGTAAATGTTTTTTTCTCGAAAGCATGAGGTGTCGTTTAAGAATGTTAAAATAAAGCATCTTAGTCATTTTCGCTTTGGGATTTCAAGTTGCGGCGTAGCTGCAAAATCTCGGTAACACTAGAATATAAGCCCAATTTTCTCTACGGTGTAACCGCAAAACAAGCGATTTTGCGGTTACACCGCGTAAAAAAGCGGTTGGTAGATTTAATATTACCTAGATTTGGCAGCTACGCCGCCGTGAAAAAGCCAAAACAAAAATTGCTGAAAATATGGAATTTAAGTTCGCAATCAATTGATTATCAATTGATAATCAATTGATAATCAGTTGATTGCAAATTTTAAATTCTTAATTTCAAATTCCCTTAAAGTTTCCGCAGCAACAATTGCATATCCGTTTTTTCCTTCACAATCCTTGCGATGTCGCTAATCGCAATGCGCTCTTGTTGCAACGTGTCGCGGTCGCGGATAGTGACGGTTTGGTCTTCCAATGTATCAAAATCAACGGTAATACAAAAGGGCGTGCCAATTGCATCTTGACGGCGGTAACGGCGGCCAATTGCATCTTTTTCATCGTATTGTGCATTAACAACAAATTTAATATCATTGAAAATAGCCATCGCTTTGCTTGTCAATTCTTCCTTATTTTTCAACAAAGGCAAAATTGCGACCTTCACAGGGGCGAGCGCGGGATGCAATTTCAACACAACGCGGCTTGCGTCGTCGCCTTTTGCATCGGGAACGGCCTCTTCGGTGTAAGCCGTTGAGAGCATTGACAAAAACATACGGTCAGCCCCAACCGACGTTTCGACCACAAAAGGCACGTAACTTTCGCCTTTTTCGCCCAATTCGGGGTCAAAATACTGCAATTTTTTGCCCGACAAGGCTTGATGTGCGCCCAAATCGAAGTCTGTCCGAGAGTGAATACCCTCCAATTCTTTGAACCCAAAAGGAAATTCAAACTGAATATCGACGGCGGCATCGGCGTAATGCGCGAGGTTGTCGTGGTCTTTAAATTTCAGTTTCGACTGAGGGGTGCCAATCGCCAAATGCCACGCCATGCGGTTTGCTTTCCATTTGGCATACCATTCTTTTTGAGTGCCGGGGCGGATAAAAAATTGCATTTCCATCTGCTCAAACTCGCGCATACGGAAAATAAATTGCCGTGCCACGATTTCATTGCGGAACGCTTTACCAATTTGAGCAATACCAAACGGTATTTTTTGACGCGTTGACTTCTGAACGTTCAAAAAATTGACGAAAATACCTTGTGCTGTTTCGGGACGGAGGTAGAGTTTACCTTCTTCACCCGCTATGTTGCCCAATTGCGTATTAAACATTAAGTTAAACTGACGCACGTCTGTCCAATTGCGGCTACCGCTTTCGGGGTCGGCAATTTCTAGTTCTTCAATGAGTTCTTTCAAACCCACCATATCGCTGCGTTTCATCACATCGCCAAGCCGAAACTCAATGTCATCTATCTTTGTCTGATAATCAACGCACCGCTGATTTGTAGAACGAAACACCGTTTCATCGAAGTTTTCAAAGCGTTTTGCCGCTTTTTCGACTTCTTTTTTGATTTTATCGTCAATTTTCGCAATGGCATCTTCGACCAAAACGTCGGCACGGTAGCGTTTTTTAGAATCTTTGTTGTCCACGAGCGGGTCGTTGAACGCGTCAACGTGACCCGATGCTTTCCACGTTTTTGGGTGCATAAAAATCGAAGCGTCAATGCCAACGATGTTTTCGTGGAGTTGCGTCATCGCTTTCCACCAATATTCTTTGATATTATTTTTCAAAAGAACGCCATACGGGCCGTAATCATAGACGGCAGGTAGGCCATTTTCATAAATTTCGCTTGATTGATACACAAAGCCATACTCTTTTGAGTGGGCGACAATCTTCTTGAATACTTCGTCTTGTTGAGCCATTGCTGTTGGAATTTTTATGATTGACAATTGATAATGCTTTGATTGTCAATTTTTTACGCTATTTTCTGAAAAAAGGTTGTAAATACTGAGGGGGTCTATTTTTTTTGTCATTCAGGAGGAATCTCTATTTTCTAAAATGTAAAAAATAGAGATTCCTTCTGAATGACAAAAAACTCAAAAAATGAGCCGCAAAGGTAGCCGCATACGTGGAATAACAAAAAGCCATTCTGATTTTTGTCAGAATGGCTTTTTTCCAAAGGTAATTATCTTTTTTACGCTAGTTGCAACACCTCTTTTTTACTCACCACAGGCCCCTCAGTAATTTGGTTGTTTTGTTGTACCAAATGAACGGGGAGACTGATAAAAAACGTCGTGCCTTGTCCTTCTTCCGATTCAAACCAAATTTTTCCGTTGTGTTTTTCGACGATATTTTTGCAGATTGTCAAGCCGATACCTGTGCCTTCATATTGCGGGGAACGGCTTAGACGTTGGAACAATTTAAAGATTTTATCGCCATGTTCTTGCTTGATACCAATGCCGTTGTCTTTAATCGAAATCAATACAACCTCTTTTTGCACCACACAACTCACTATAATTTTAGGGGTTTCACTGGTAAATTTTAAGGCGTTACCAATCAAATTTTGAAACAATTGAATCAAGTGTAAACGATTGACCAATAAGTAAAGAGTGGAATTTTGGCACTCAATAATCGCTCCTTTTTCAATTATTTTAGAATGTAAATTTTTAATCACATCATCCAAAACATTTTTCACATTGAACGCTTTTGTAGCGGTGTGGTCTTCGGCAATAATCGTTGAATATTCCAACAAACCCGACAGTAAACTTTCCATCCGTTTGACGCCGCCTGTGACGAAATTCATGTACTCGCTCGCTTCGGGTGGAAGCAGGGGCAAATAACGTTTTGCAATAATGCTTGTAAAGCTGCCGATGCTCCGCAAAGGCTCTTTCAAATCGTGGGCAGAGGCATAGGCGAACTGATGCAGAATTTCGTTAGAATCTTGCAAACGGCGGTTTTGCAGCTGAATTTCCGCCGTTTTTTGCAATAAAGTCTTGTTATTGATGGCTTTTGCGCGTAGGAAATAGGTCAAAGCAACCGTAATTAGCAAGAACACAGTGACCGCCGTGCCGAACCAAAAACGCCCTTGCCGCAATTGCAAAGCTTGAATTTGTTTCTCTCCTTCGGCCATGTTGTACTTAAATTGCGCCTCCGTCATGTGGCGTGTATTTGCTTCGCTAAATAGGCTATCGCTGTACGCCGACGCCTTAGCGAGGCAGTGATAAGCGTTTGCTAAATCCCCCGTTTGCTTATACAAAACGGCCAAAGCGGCGTTGTTTTTTTGAATTAAATCTTTCAATTGCTTTTTTTCGGCGAGTGCCAAACTCATATTAAATGCCTTCAAAGCCGCAGGAATTCGATTGGTTTTGACGCACAAATTGCCCCATTTGAAATAAAGGTTGGGGTGTTCGTAGTAGCCCAAAAAAGATTCATACTCAAAACTTTTTTTGTAGTAATATTCAGATTTATCCAATTCATTCAATTGTAGATAACTTTCACCAGTCTGCATCAACAACTCCGCCGTGAACTGTTTATCGTCCATTTTTTCCATCACTGATAAGGCTTCTTGGAATTTAGCAATAGCCGCTTCGGGATTGCCTATTGTATTCAAAATTTTGCCTTCTGTCTCCAAACTATGAGCAATAGCCGTTGAATCTTTGGCATCGTAGGCTATTTTTGTAGATAATTCTGCATTTTTTACGGCTAAATCGTAATTATGGGCTTTCAGATAAACCACCGAAATATTGCGATAAGAAGCGGCAATAGAGCTTTTATCTTTCATTTTTTCCGCAACATTCAAGGCTTTTAGATTGTATTCTATGGCTTTTTCAAAATCGGACAACGCCCCGTGCAAGGTCGCAAGACCGTTGTAGGCGTAGCCAATCATCTCGAAATCGTTTTTTTCTTCCGCTATTTTAAGCGTATTTTGGTAGTATTCTTTAGCCGTTTTATAGTCGCCGCGTTTCTTATTCAGAATTGCCCAATCCAAAAAAATATCTATTTTAGCCGTATCTGATACATAATCTTGTAAGCCCAAAGCCGTTGTGTAGGCGAGGGCTGCCTGGTCTAAATTGTTGTTTTGTTCGTAGTAATAGCCTTTTTTTCGGTGCATTTTAAACAAAGCCCGCTTGTTATTTGCTTGATTGGCCCAACTAATCGCCTTGTCAACTAAGGCGATGGCAGTTGGAAAGTCGTCTGTTACCTTTTGGTCGGCGGTTCTCATAAGTTGTGCAATAGAATCGGGGATGTTGTTCAATTCGTCGGTTCTACCCATCATCGAATTAGACAAAAAAAGCAAGGAGAAAACTAAAAAGGCTGTGTAGTATCGCATAGTTATTACAAATTTGTGGTAGGAATAAAAAAAATTATATGCTAAAAGCATATGTGAGGGATTAAGCAATAAATAAGCCACCTTAAAAGACTAATGGGCATTGATTGTGTAAATCGTTTATTTTTACATTCAAAATAGAACATTTCAAAGTAAAATTAAATAACCCTAACAATCAATGCCCAATTAGTAGGAAGATAAATAGACGCGACACGGTGAAGTTTAACGCCCAACATTTCTTTTCTAGCTAGAAACTAGCCGACAATGCGGGTTTTATCATTGAAAAAGACTAAGAATAGGTCTTTTTTAATTCCAACTTCCACTGCCGCTCCAGCTGCCGCTCCAACTACTTCCCCAAGTGTTGCCCCAACCAATCGGTGGACGGCGTTTGTCTTCGCAAGAAGAGCAGCCACCTTTAAGGTCTGTTAACTGTTTTCCACCCAATGTTTCAGTTGAACAAAGTGTTGCCGCGATGTCTTGGAGCAATGCTCCTTTAAGTTTCACCATAATAAATGATTATTTTAATTGTGTAAGAAATGGATAAAAAGACTTTTACGAACTCAATAAAAGTATGCGTAATTAATGTGTAATCGGCCCTTAGGTTGGCATCAAAAGAAGAGAAAATGTATCTGTTAGTTTGCGACTGTCAAAGTCTTTTCTATTGGTTAATAAACTGATAATGAATAATTTAAAAAGAAGATTTAGTTATAAAGCGTGTTTTTTGCGTGACGCTTGTTCGATTAACCACCCCCTCAGTATTTTCGTTTATTTTTCTGAATTCACACTGAAAACACACTGAAAACACACTGAAAACACATGAGCATTAGCCCTTAAATTCGTTTTATTTAAAGCACTTATCTGTAAATAATACTGACTTCAGGGTGCTAATGCTCACTGTTTGGCAATATTAATAAGGCATTGAAACGGTGTTAATTAAATAGGGAATATCCGTTTTAATACATCATTAATCGGTAAAATTATTCCTCGCTACCGTCGTTGCCGTTGCGACCTCTACGTGGTGGCCGACGCTTGTCTTCGCATGAAGAGCAACCGCCCTTGACATCGCACAATTGTTTGCTGTTGAGTTGTTCTGCAGCAGAAAGCGACGCTGATACTGTCCGAATGTTTGCGACTTGTAGTTTCATCATAATAAACGTAAGTTTTAGAAAAATTAAAAAATGGCAATCTCTTGGATATGCGTCTGCAACTTATGGTTTAAAGAACCTTTGAGTCCGTAATGTTGGAATATGATTTGTGCGACATTAGATGATTCGTTTTAACTTAAAATTGATAACGTAATTACTTGATTATTAATTTAATAAGAAATAAAAATAAAGAATAAACAACAATAAACGTGACAATAGACCGCAAAAGCAATTACCCAAAAATAGGTAGGCTTTGTTCCTTGTGAATGACAAAGCCTATCCCCTCAGTAGTACGTTCCATATATTTTCAGAAAAACTCTCCAAGAGTTTTAAACTCTTAGAGAGTTATTCTGAAAATATATGGAACGTACTACTCGGTATAAAACGTGTTTTACAATAAATGGCAGTCCTTTTCAGAAAACGACTGCCATTGTGTCATTTAAAACCCTTGAAATTCAAACGGCATAAAATTGGCTTTTGCTGATTTTCATTCCGTAGGTGAAGAGAAATTATATCTTTGCGCCCACAAGAAGCGTTTTGAGTTTTGAGTTTTGGGTTTTGAGTTACGCGAAGCCTAAAATTTATAGTTCAGAACGGGCAAACAATAACGTTTTGTGTTACGGATTTTAAGTTTCAGACAACTCAAAATCCGTAACGCGAAACTCAAAACTTGAAAAATATTCAATAAAAAATAATCAATCCTTCACGATGTTTGGTGTAATCAAAAAACTATTCGGTGTCAAAACAAAATCCGAAAAAGACAACGCGACCTACGCGCCGCGTGTGGCTGAAATCAACGCTTTTTTTCAAGAATATGACGCCCTAAGCGACGATGATTTGCGGTCAAAAACCCTTGAATTTCGCGCGCGCATTGCCGATTATCTCTCCGATATTGACGCTGAAATCGAACGCGTACAAGCAGAAGCCGTCGAAACTGAAGATTTAGACCTCAAAGAAAATCTTTTCAAACAAGTAGATAGCCTCGGCAAAGACCGCAACGACGCCCTCGAAAGCATCCTCCGCGACATCCTGCCCGAAGCCTTCGCCGTTGTGAAACAAGCTGCTAAACGCTTAACAAACAACCCCGAAATCGTCTTAACGGCTACGCAACACGACCGCGATTTGGCGGGTCAAGGCAAAATGTACGTCAGAATTGAAGGCGATAAAGCGATTTGGAAAAACTCATGGACGGCTGCGGGTGGCCCAATAACATGGAATATGGTGCATTATGACGTGCAGCTAATCGGTGGTATGGTGTTGCACGACGGAAAAATTGCCGAAATGGCGACGGGCGAAGGTAAAACCTTGGTTTCGACGCTGCCTGCTTACCTCAACGGGTTGTCTGGTCGTGGCGTTCACATCGTCACCGTTAATGATTATCTCGCTCGACGCGATGCTGAGTGGAATGGGCCATTGTACGAGTTTTTACACTTGACGGTTGATTGCATTGACAAATATCAACCGCATACTGAGGGGCGTCACAAGGCATACCGTTGTGACATTACGTATGGTACAAATAATGAATTTGGCTTCGATTATCTCCGCGATAACATGGTACATTCACTCGACGAAATGGTGCAACGCAAGCATCATTATGCGATGGTGGATGAGGTTGATTCCGTTTTGGTGGACGACGCACGGACGCCGTTGATTATTTCGGGCCCCGTTGTGGCAGGTTCGGACACGCAGGAATACTTGGCGTTGAAGCCTGAGGTCGTGAATTTGATTGATGAGCAAAAGAAATTGGTCAATAAATACTTGACCGAAGCAAAACGGCTTTTCGCCGAAGGCAAATATGGCATTGAAGAAGGCGAAGCGGGTGTGGCGTTATTAAGAGCGCATCGGGCGTTGCCGAAAAATCGAGCGTTGATTAAGTTTTTGAGTGAGGAAGGCGTGAAAGTTTTGTTGCAAAAAACGGAAAACAATTTCATGCAAGAGCAATCAAAACGCATGAAAGAAATTGATAAACCGTTGTTGTTTACGATTGACGAAAAAAATCGCGGCGTTGAATTGACTGAATTGGGGGCTGATTTTTTGTCACGCGGCCACGGCGACCCTAGGTTTTTTGAATTGCCCGACATCGCCGCCGAAATGATGGCGATTCAAGCCGACCCCTCAGTACTGCGTGAATTAAAAGCGGGTTTGAAGGAAGCGGCGGCGCAAAATTTCTCAATCAAATCGCAACGTTTGCACGGCGTCAATCAATTGTTGAAAGCCTACACGTTGTTTGAAAATAATATTGAATACATCATTCAAGAAGGTGAGGTCAAAATCGTTGACGAACAAACGGGCCGTGTTATGGAAGGCCGCCGTTATTCGGACGGTTTGCATCAGGCTTTGGAGGCGAAAGAAAACGTCAAAATTGGTGAAACGACTCAAACTTACGCCACTGTAACGCTTCAAAATTACTTCCGTATGTACCACAAACTCTGCGGTATGACGGGTACGGCGGAGACGGAAGCAGGGGAGTTTTGGTCAATTTACAAGCTAGATGTCGTCGTAATCCCTACAAACAGAAATATTACGCGGAAAGATGAAGAAGATTTGATTTTCAAAACCGAGCGCGAAAAACTCAACGCGATTGCCGACGAAATTTTGCAATTGACGCAAGCGGGACGCCCCGTTTTGGTCGGTACAAAATCGGTTGAAAAATCGGAAATTTTGAGCCGTTTGTTGCAATTGCGCGGCGTTGCCCACAACGTTTTGAACGCTAAACAGCATCAACGCGAAGCCGAAATCATCACGGCGGCGGGTCAAGCGGGTGCGGTGACGATTGCAACGAATATGGCGGGTCGCGGAACGGATATTAAGCTCGGCGTAGGTGTGAAAGAAGCAGGCGGTTTGGCAATTGTTGGTTCAGAACGCCACGATTCACGGCGCGTTGACCGTCAGTTGCGCGGTCGTGCGGGACGGCAAGGCGACCCGGGGAGTTCGCAGTTTTATGTGTCGTTGGAAGACGAATTGATGCGTTTGTTTCAATCGGAACGCATTGCGGGTTTGATGGATAGAATGGGCCACAAAGAGGGCGAAGTGATTCAACATTCGATGGTGACAAAATCCATCGAACGGGCGCAAACGAAGGTCGAAGAAAACAACTTTGGGACGCGTAAACGCTTGTTGGATTATGATGATGTGATGAATGTTCAACGCGATGCGATTTATCGTAAACGCTACAACGCCCTGTCAGGTGAGCGTTTGGAATTAGATTTGAACATCATGTTTAGCTCACTTACTGAGGGGGTCGTTCAAGAAACAAAAGCCGTTGGAAAATACGATATTTTCCAACGAACAAGCTGGGAAATCCTCGGTTTTGACCCCGAAATCACGGAAGAGGAGTTCAAAACGTGGCCAGAACAAAAATTAGTGGACGCCTACCACGAGCAGTTTATTGCGTTTTATCACCATAAAGCGCAAAAAGCGATTGACACGTTGTTGCCGTTGTGCAAAGATATTTTGGCCAACGAAGGTAGCAGATACAAGCGGATTGCCGTGCCGTTCAGCGACGGTCGGGCGAAGGCTTTGGGCATCGGGGCGGACTTGGAAGACGCCGTGAAATCGAATGGTAAATCTATTTGGCGCGACATCGAAAAAGCGATTTCGCTCTCGATTATTGACGACGAATGGAAAGAACATTTGCGAAATATGGACGAATTGAAAGACTCGGTTCAAGGCGCAAGTTTTGAGCAAAAAGACCCGCTTGTGATTTACAAAGTGGAAGCATACAACCTTTTTGAAGAATTTATCGGCAAAATCAACCGTGAAGTCACGTCTTATTTGTCGAAAGGGATGTTGTTGATTCAAGAAGAACAACCGATTCGGCAAGCTCCGCAAGCAACCCGCGTTCCGTTCCGCAATCAAATGACGAATCAAGACTTGGCGCGTCGGGATGAAGAGCGCCGTCGCGTACAGGAAGCCGCCGCAAACGCAGGTCGTGAGCAGCAACGTCAACAGACAGTCGTGCGGTCAACACCGAAAGTCGGACCGAATGACCCTTGTCCTTGCGGTTCGGGTAAGAAGTATAAAAAATGTCATGGGGCGTAAGGGGATTTCAAATTTCAAGATTATTGATTGATAATCAATTGATTATAGAATTTAGGCCCCTCAGTATTTTCACATTTTGACCATTTAAAAAGCCGTTCCGAGACATCGAAACGGCTTTTTAAATGCCAAATACTGGGGGGTGCTTTGCGTTTTAAAACTTGCACACGTAGGTCGGAGGCTTGCAACATAGCACGTAGCGGGTTTGGAAACGCTGAAGCGCAAGAGGGCGAGTGAGCGGGCTTACATCGTCATTATTTCTTGGACTTCAGACCGTAGCGTTTTCATGTACGTCATAAGGCGAATATTGAGAACGTCGAGTTGTTGCAACAAAAGGATGCGTTCTTCTTCGGGACGCCTATCAATGTCCGCATACATTTTTTCTTTTAATGACTTCCTTACAGCAGGGTCTTTTTCTGACAAAAGAGCGCGGTAATGTGCTTCGAGCAGTGTGCTATCGGTCATATAATTGACGAAAAAATCTAAACGGTCGGCACTACTTTGGGTTTGTTGGGTCAATAGTTTTTTAGTCAAGGCTTTTTCGGTAAAGGCGTCGGGAACTTCCAAAAACTTTTGTACGCCTACCTTTATTTCCTGCCCGTTGTGGCGGGTGAAAGTGGGCAATTCAATGGTTTTGAATTTGCCTTCCCGAATGTAACGGTAAACGAATTGCCGCGTTACTTGGCGTTCAGTGCAATAAGTGGCAACGGTTGTCAACATTTTTATTAGAATTTATTTATTAGAAAATAAGTGTTAATGGCTATTTTATGAAAATCAAGCAAGCAAAAAATTTAATCGCTCGTTGGTTTGTCGCGTAATTCAGCTAAATCCTTAGCTGTTTTTTTGTATTCTGCCAACAAGGACAATCGGTGATTGTCGTTGGTATTCAAGTCTAACATAATGTCTAACCAAGACAGATGTTCTTCAAGTTGCGCGATATACTGCGCTTTTGTGGCTTTAGTCATCTCAAATAGGTTTTAAAAGAGTAATAGATTCGATTGAATCAGACAAAAGTATAAATGTTTATTGAATGGTTTACAAGATGTAAACTTTTTTCTATTATTTTTCATTCATTGGAACGCAAACGCCTTGAAAACCGTGGTTTTCAAGGCGTTTTACTGAGGGGGTGCTTTGCTTTTTTATCCGACTATGCCCTTTGTGCAAACGTGAAACACCCCCTCAGTATTTGGCATCAAAAAAGCCGTTCCAAGAAATTGGAACAGCTTTTTTGATGCGTTTTACTGAGGGGGTGTTTTGCTTTTTAAAACTTACAAACGTAGGTTGGAAACGGGCAACATAGCACGTGGCGGGTTTGAAAACCTTGACGCGCAACACTTTATCACAGCACAAACCTGCACCATGTCATGTCAAGTAACAGATCTAAATATCAGACATTTCGTTTATAAATGCAATAATCTCTTGACACTTTGCATTACTTTTTATTTTTCCTTCTGTAAGATAGTTACCTTTTTGAATATAAACAGCATTAGCATAACCAGCCATTTCTAATTGCCCTGCTGCACCGATAGTTGCTTTTTGGCTGTCTAACTTATCAAATCGTTTGTTATTTTGGATGAATTCTGCTGACTTTTTGAATATATCTTCGTTATCTTTGTCCATCATCGGTAAAATAATGTCTTCTAACTTTCCCGTTAAATCATCTTTGCATAAAACATAGTAGCCTTGTTTTTGAAAGGTACTGTTCTCTTCGCCTTGTAAAATATTTCCTACTGTAAGTGGTTTGGGCAAATCTTGAAAGAGGGTTAGAGATTGAGTGTAGCCTAACGCGCTAGGGTCTATTTTTTTATCTATAAATTTTTGCAACTCTTTTGTGTAAGCTTTTTCGATAGCCTTTTTTAGCTCTTTGATAGCTTGTTCTAATCCATTATCAGCGTCGTTGAAGAATGCTATTGCTGTTTTTACGTCGCGAAAAGGGTTAGTAGAAGCTAAACGACTGACTAAAAATGGTCTAAGGATGTCATAAACTTTTTGAAAATTAGTATTGCCGTCTGTCAAATAAAGTAAAATCCAAGTGTCTTCTTCTTCACTTTTCTTAAAAATGCTTGGACGAGATGGGAATTTATCCAGTTTATAACCCAGTGTGGCATATTGTCTCAAATAACCATCTAAAAGTGTGTGTAGGGGTTTATTCACTTTTTCTACAGTCGATAGTGTGTATTCAGACGATTTGTCCAAATAACCAAATGTAGTAAGCACACGCGTCAGAAAACCTGCGTCGTGTGGACCCTCGCAAAACAACCATATTATTTTCATACGTCACCTCCCCTTGCATCTGCATTTATAAGTTCAATAAGTTCGCCGAATAATTCTCCCGAATCATATTTACAGACGATATTTCCATCTTCACCCCGACTTAGATTGTAGATAGCAATCTTATCATTATAGGCATCTTCTTCAAAAAAGGCATCAATACATTCCTTACTGTGTGAAGTAATGAATACTTGCACATTAAATTTTTCCGAAAGCTGTTTTATAAAAGGAATCAATTTTTTAAATAAGGAATGATGAATAGCATTCTCTATCTCATCAATCAAAACTACGCCGTTGCGTGCCGCAGCAAACTGCAACGCAATATGAAAAACGCGCTGTAAACCATCCCCAAATTGCGTTAAATCTGGATTATTCTCAAAATCGTTATGAACAACTTCAAATCTATTTGTGGACGTATTTATTCTAACATCTTTAAAATTAGTATCAATATTGAGTTGAATAAACTCAATAATAGGCATTAAATGTTTTATATTCTGATTGTACAATTCTAATAATTGTTGTCCGTCTGCCACAGAGAATGGACTTGAATAGCTAATATTACAAATCTCTTGAAGCTCATTAATTTGAGCTTTATTGGTATTGTCTTCATACAAATCGTAGCTACTAAATACTTTTTCATCTGCAAAAATTGCCTCAAAATTTAGCGTACTCAAATAAGCAGTATCGTTACTATCTCCGTTTCCATTGCTGGTGTAATCACTTTCTTTCCGAATTTTTAAGTTAGTAGCTTGATTATTAAACTTACCCGAAAAATCTATCCTTTCCTGTAAGTTTTCATGTAGCCAAACAGTAGGTAATGTATTTGAAAATTTGCCCCGACGCCGATACATATCGAAGAAAGAAAACACATCATTTTGTTTGACCAAAAAGAAAATAGATTCTAATAAGGTGCTTTTACCTGCATTGTTAACACCTGCAAACAAATTAATTTGACGTAAGTTTTTTATGGCCACATTATTAAAAGCTTTATAATTTTCAATGGTTACTTCAGAAAAATGTTGGCTAATATTTCCACCATTTAATTTTGTTATCGTTTTTTTACTTTCTGTTTTTAATGAACCTTCTTGTGTTGCCAAGAGACCTGTAATCTTTTGATTCAAATCTTGGAGTTTACGTTTACTATCGGGTTTTGCGTACTTAGAAAAAGAGTAGGCTATGTTAAGTTGATTTTCAATTGATTCTAAAGTACTATTAAACTTATCCACACTTACAATAGCGCTGCTATTTAGTCCCGCCACGACATCGCGCGTTTCCTCCATTTTAAATAAAGCGTCCTCATCATTTATAAACTGTGAAAGCTTCCGAATATCCTCGCCTTTAGTGATAATTCGAGCGTATGTCATTCTGTTATTATCGGTAATGTCTCCATCGTCTAAAGGTTCACTATCGTCTGTTTTGACTTCATCTGACAACCAAGAGAACAAACGATTCTTATTTATTGTATTTCCGAAAATACGTGTCCTTTCGTCCCACGATAACCAAGACATTAACTCTTGCTTACGTGTTATTTCTGCAAAAATATTAAACATTGAGGTTTCAAATACATCACAATAAATGCTGCTTTTATATTCATTGACAAGCTTTAAGGTGTAGATGTAACGGCTATACGTCAATTTTGAAATACCTAAAGCATTTCTAATTTGAGCCTCTGGCATACCAGAGTCTTCTAAATCTTGTAACAGTTGTGCTTGATTGATGGCCGGCCAGCGTTTGTTACCGTTGATGTGTTTCAATCCCATCAATACCCGATGGTGTTGCTCGTTGTTATCGCTATAAATAACGACTGGTACGGCTGTAAATATTTTAGGGTCTAATTGACCAATTACATTACCTAATCTGTTTTCAGATTCTAATAATTTTAATGTTGCAACGCGCCGATTTCCTTCTAGTACTAAATATTTCCCAGTTTCCAATTCTCGGACTTGTATTTGATCAACATCAACAAAGCCATTGGTCTTAAAACTTTCAATTAAATCCTTAATATTAACATTTTTTTCGCCTCTGATTAATTTCTCTGTATTAGACTGGTTTGTTCTGTTGGTGTAATTACCGATGGCAAAGCCAGTCTTATTGTAGTCTTTACTATCAATAAAACGATAATTGTTGGTATCTAAATATAAGTTTTTCAGACTTATATTCTGGCGGCGACTACCAAATTTCTTTTCTTCTTCTTCCTCAATCATGATATTGTATTTTGATTTTACAACAATTAATTTGTCACAAAGGTAGGTATTTAAAATTATTTTCAAGATATCAAACCTAAAAAGTGTCTCTAAATATAAAAACGGTTTTGACCCTATTTTTATCCAAAAATCGCCTTTTTTACTGAGGGGTCATCTACTCACGTAAAACACCCCACAAACACCTCATTCATAAATCCCACAAACCGTTTATCGGGCATTTTATCCAAAACTGATTGGCGATATAGATAATAATGGGTGTGATTTCAATTTGATATACAATTTATTTCGGAATTATCGGCTTTATGGTACAAAAGCCTTTTTGAATAATTCATAAATTGTAAGTCATTGATTATCAGCACGGTTCAACGTTCGGGGAACTT
>JAYSRS010000130.1:0-5909 GCA_043720935.1 Saprospiraceae bacterium | reverse complement strand
GGCTTTTTTTAGGCAAAATACTGAGGGGGGTACAAAATGCCTACAACTTATCACTTACTATCATTGAGTAAATCAACGCGCTCTTCGACAATGATTTTTAGGGCTTTTAAGGTCTTAAAAATATCGAACACCCCTTTATTCGTAGCGGCAAAAGGAGACGCAATGGTGTAATATTTTTCTTTTAAAACGAGGAAATACCAGTTTTGACCAATGACGTAGCAACCATAAATCGGTAAGGATTTGTCGGGATTTTGAGCTTGACCAACCAACATCGCGGCTAAAACTTGGCCTACGGGATCGCCGTCGCCTTCAACTTCGGGCTTGTGTTCGTGAAAGGAAAAGAACGGCACTTCGGGCTCTCTAAAACCCGAGGCGACAAAGGTATCAGGTCGGCCATTCAACAAAATATCTTCGCCAGAAACGGTCGTCAAAACGCCACTAACAGCGCGTTCGGCAAATAAATTATAGCTTTTTTCATCTGAACCAATTTGAACAAGCGCGACAACTGGGCCAATAAAATTCAAAGCCAATTCTTGTTCATTCCAACTCACAAGGTTAGAAATCAGCGTTTGCTGATAAAGGTTCAAAATGTTTCGTTCCGTCGTGTTTAATTTTACGGATTTACCTAATTTTATCCACTCGTCTAGAATATTTGATTTCTTAGATTGACGAATGCCAATCATTTTATCAAGTATGCTAACGGTACATTGTCTAAATTGGTAACTTTTCATTTTCTACAAATTTTAAGCAAAATTACATAAAAAAATGGAAAAATACTGAGGGGGTGCAAAAAATATTTTTTAGATATGCGAACAGTAAAAGCCGATGTATTTTAAATTTTACGAGCAAATATTCGCTACGTTTAAAAAAGTTTATACTTTCACGCATTGAAAAAATTTAATTCAGTTACTAACGCAACAAGAATATGAAAAAATTCCTACTTAACTTACCCATTCCCAAGTGCTTGGCGTGCGCGCTCTGCCTTGTTTTCAGTCAATTTCTGACAGCCCAAACCACCATAAAAGGTAAAATCATTGACGGCGGCACGGGCGAAGTCCTCGTCGGTGCGACGGTGCTTATTAAAGGCACAACAACGGGCGCGCAAACCGATTTCGACGGTATTTTTGAATTTACGACGGCTCAAAAACCGCCTTTCTCCCTAGCTGTTAACTTTATTGGCTTTGAAACCATCGAAGTTCCCGTGACAGCGGACACGAAGTACCCCCTCAGTATAAAACTCGGTTCGGACACTAAACTAATGGAAACCGTTGAAATTAAAGGGCAACGGATTTCTGACAAGACAAAAGCGGGGCCTTTGACGGTTGAAAGTATGGACAAATTGGCCATCAAACAAACCACGGGCGTCAGTTTCTACGAAGGTTTGAGCAACTTGAAAGGCGTGGATATGACCACGGCGAGTATGGGTTTTAGCGTTATCAATACGCGTGGTTTTAACTCCACAAGCCCCGTTCGGTCGCTTCAAATCATTGACGGCGTTGACAATCAAGCCCCGGGGTTGAACTTTTCGTTGGGTAATTTTTTGGGTTCATCTGAATTAGATGTCTTGAAAGTGGATTTAGTTGTCGGTGCAAGTTCGGCTTATTACGGCCCAAATGCCTTCAACGGCGTTTTGTCTATGGAAACTAAAAATCCATTTTTCCAAAAAGGATTGTCTGCCCAAGTCAAAACGGGTGAACGCAACCTCGTCGAAGTAGCGATTCGCTACGCCGATGCGGTGAAAAACAAGGCTGGACACGATTGGATGGCGTATAAATTGAATGCGTTTTACTTCAAAGCATACGACTGGGTAGCCGATAATTATGAGCCTGTTGTTAATTCAAAATCGGCTAAAACAAATCCAGGTGGTTATGATGCCATCAATATATATGGTGACGAATACCAAGGTGCATTTGACCGTACAAATACGAGTATCACAGGTGACTTCGTAGGTGCAGGTATTTATCACCGTCAAGGCTACAAAGAAGTGGATTTGGTGGATTACAACACCAAAAACATCAAAGCTAATGCAGCCGTACATTTTAGAACTAAGCCTTCAATGGCAGAACAATCACCAGAAATTATCTTATCATCAAGTTTTGGTACAGGAACGACGGTTTATCAAGGTGACAACCGTTTTAGTTTAAAAGACATTCTCTTTTTTCAAAATCGTATAGAATTCCGTCAACGCGATAAGTTTTTCGTTCGTGCTTACGCAACAAACGAGGATGCTGGTAATTCTTATGACCCTTACTTCACAGCCCTTTTGCTTCAAGAAAAGTCAAAAACGAATTTTACCTACGCAGCCGATTATGATTTATATTGGCTCAATAATGCGCGTACAGAAATGAATAGTAAGGGTTTTCCAAAAGCGACCAACTATTATGACCCCGTTCAGATGAAATATTTTTTAAGATTTGATACGGCTGCCGCACAAACTTGGTTGAGTAACAATACCGACTTATTGGCAGAATTGCACAAAAAAGCAAGTGCTTCTGCTGGAACAACGAACACGACTGCACCCTTTTTTGTACCGGGAACGGATGCTTTCAACAGAGAGTTTGCCTTAATTACGTCAACTAAATCAAGCAAACGCGATTTAGCAACGGGCGGTACGCGTTTTTATGACAAATCAGCGTTGTACCATCTTCATGGCGAATACAAATTTCAACCTAAATTCGTAGATGAATTAACAGTCGGCGGAAACATTCGTCAGTATCGCCCTTACACACAAGGCACAATTTTCTACGATACGGCAGGTACTATAATTACAAACACGGAGTACGGCATTTATTCAGGTATTGAGCGAAAATTTGGTAAGAATGCCGAAGGTGCAGCCAAACCTTTTAAATTCAATGCCACATTGCGGATGGATAAAAATGAGAATTTCAACTACTTATTCTCCCCTGCCGCTTCTTTGGTTTGGCAACCGAACAAAAAAGATTTCTTACGTGTGTCGTTTTCATCCGCGATTCGCAACCCAACTTTGAGTGACCAATATTTGTATCTGAACGTTGGTCGCGCTATTTTATCGGGTAATATAAATGGTGTGAAAAATTTAGCGACCGTAGAATCGCTGCTAGATTTTTATAGCCGCGTTTCTAGGGACACAAAAAATGTTGTTCGATTTGATATTGATAAAATTCGTCCAGAACAAGTTAAGTCATTTGAAATCGGCTACCGAACAACTTTAGGTGAAAAAACTTTTGTTGATGCGAGTTATTATTTTAGCAGTTACAAAGACTTTATCGGCTTCCAAGTTGGTGTAGATGTATCTTTCGATGCGAATCTTTTCCCTAAAAATATTCAAGCTTATCGCTACGCAGCAAACTCCAAAAACACCGTTACGACGCAAGGTTTTTCAATCGGTGTGAGTCACTATTTTTCTAAATATTATCAATTTTCAGGCAATTATTCTTGGAATCGCTTGAATACAAAGATTAACGACCCAATTATTCCAGCCTTCAATACGCCCGAACATAAATTTAATTTAGGCGTTTCTGGACGTGATGTAGAAATTGGCAACGTAAAAAACATTGGTTTCAATGTCAATTACAAATGGATTCAAGGCTTTGATTACAGTGGTTCACCACAATTTACGGGTAATATTCCAACGTATGATTTGTTAGATGCACAAGTGAATTATAAAATAACTAAAATCAATACGGTTGTAAAAATTGGTGCGTCAAACGCTTTAAACAATCGCGTTTACCAAGTATATGGTGGGCCAAGGGTAGGTAGAATGGCGTATATTTCGTTGTTGTATGAGTTTACAAAGAAGGAAAAATAGGCTAAAATACTGAGGGGTATAAAAAAGGGCTATTGCAGTAATTGCAGTAGCCCTTTTTCCTTATAAGCATAATGTTTTTATTTATATTTTTAGATATATATACTTTATACAATTATGATATAAGATTTCGTTATTTTCACAAAGACTAAAATTTTACTTTCCTAATGTGCCTTAATTAACCATATTATTCTACCTTCGCGCCGAGGAATTAATTAATTGCTCATTCTTAATCTATTTTATAATTAAATAACTAAATTTCATTTTTATGAAAAAATCACTACTACTTCTGTTTGTATGTTTTCTTTTCGGAACTATGGTAGAAGCGCAAACGCGTTACCTAGACCCAATTTATACGGCAGCACAGGTACGCCGTGCAGACTCGGTTCGTTACGCGGTCAACAAATCAATGCTGGCATTTTACACGCCGCTCAAAGCATCGTTCCCGCAAGCACTTCACGCTGACATTTATCAGCCACCAGTAGCTGACGTTGAAACTAAAAGACCTTTGGTTATCTATTTGCACACGGGTAATTTTTTGCCTATCAACGCAGTAGGTCCTTCTGGTAGCTTGCGCGATTCAACGGCAATTGAAATCTGTACACGTTTCGCACGTATGGGCTACGTAGCTGCTTCTGCTGACTATCGTTTGGGTTGGAATCCTTTTTTATCAATTGAAGAAGCAAAACGTCTAACGCTTATTAACGCGTCTTACCGTGGTATTCAAGACTTACGCTCTTGCATTCGCTTTTTCAAATTGAACGCTGCTACTTACGGCATTGATACCAACAAAATCATGGTTTTCGGTCAAGGTACAGGTGGTTATATCTCACTTGGTGCGGCAACGTTAGACAATTTTAGCAAAATCCCTAATACGGAATTCGGCCCTAATAAATTTTTCTACGGCGGCACAACAATGGTGAATGAATCCATCAATGGTAATATCTTTGGTACGAGTTTAGGCGTAGTGCCTGTTGCATCAACTGATACATTTACACGTGCAGGTGATACATTGTGTTTGCCAAACAATCCCGGCCCGACTTCTAATTTCCAAATGCAAGTCAACCTCGGCGGTGCAGCAGGTGATTTGAGTTGGGTAGATGCAAACTCGTTCCCTATGGTGTCTTTCCACGTACCTTATGACTTGTTCGCACCTTACTCTGATGGTGTATTGCGTGTAGGTTCACCTACTGGCCCACAACCTGTTATCCGTGTTCAAGGTGCAGATTCTGTTATTCGCAAGATGAACAGATTGGGTCGTAACAATATTTTCAGAGGTCTAACAGCAGCTTATGACCCGTACAAAGCCACTTTTGATGCGCGGACAGGCGGCCATGTTACAGGTTTGTATGCTATGCTCTCAAAACTTACTACGGATTCATCTCCTTGGGATTTTTGGTCACTGAGCAACCCTAGAAGTGCTGACGGTTTAGCAACTGCACCTGATATGACACCTGCTCGGGCCAGAATTTACATTGATACAATCATGCGGGTCGTTGCACCAAGAGCGTGTTTGGCCTTGAACTTGCCATGTAAAGGTTTAGTTACAGGCACTGAAGACTTGCTCCAAAGCAGCACGACAAAACTTTTCGCTTCGCCAAATCCTGCTAAAACAGCGATTACTTTTGAAAGTGAAGTGGTTAATCCAATGCAAGGTATTCAATTGTTTGACATGGCGGGTCGCCAAGTTTTTCAAGCAAAATTCAACTCGCACAACTACACAATGCCACGCAACGGCTTGCCTTCAGGTATGTACGTCGCAAAAGTGAAGTTTGAGGGCGGTATTTTGACGAAAAAAGTTGTCTTTGAAGACTAAAATTTAAGTACCAACGTCGTCGAGGTTTAAAACCTCGACGACGTTAATGAGATAAACATTTAGACACGATGCAAGAATTAAGTTTTTGTGTTTATCTCGTGTGGAGGCTGTCCCCGTTTGGTGGGTAGCCTCTTTTTTTAATAATAATTCATCGTTATCGTATGCACCTGTCAGACATTCTTTTTCACCTCGCCGAAGACCGCGAAAATTATTTCAACGCCGTTTCGCCGCCTGTTATTCAGTCCTCGAATTTTGCGTTTACGGATTTAACGACCTTTCGTCAGATTTTTCCAAACGAAATGGACAACC
>JAYSRS010000129.1:0-2119 GCA_043720935.1 Saprospiraceae bacterium | reverse complement strand
TTTTATTGAGCCGACACCGCAATTGTTCAATTACAATAATTCTTTTGGGGCATGTCCAAGTTGCGAAGGTTATGGCAAAACGATGGGCATTGACGCCGATAAAGTGATTCCCGACACAGCAAAATCTGTTTTTGAAGGCGCAATTGCGTGTTGGAAAGGTGAAAAATCGAGTGAATGGCTCGATGCGCTTTTGAGCGCGGCGCATAAATTTGATTTTCCTGTTCATCAGGCGTATAAAGATTTATCAAAATCTGAAATTAAGACCTTGTGGAACGGCAACGCTTACTTCAACGGCATTAATAAGTTTTTTCAACTGTTGGAAGAACAAACCTATAAAATTCAAAACCGCGTCATGCTTGCGCGTTATCGTGGGCGAACAACTTGCCCGACGTGCGAGGGCAAACGGTTGCGGCAAGAGGCATTGTACGTCAAAGTGGGTGGTCGAGATATTGCAGATTTGATTGATATGCCGATTGACGAATTGCAAGAATTTTTCCAAAAACTTGACTTAAACGAGAGCGACAGGCAAGTGGCAAAGCGGCTTTTGTTGGAAGTTAGCAACCGTTTGAGCTTTATGATGAATGTTGGTTTGGGCTATTTGACGTTGAGTCGGGTCAGTTCGACCTTGTCGGGCGGCGAAACGCAACGCATTAATTTGACGCGCACTTTGGGGTCAAACTTGACAAGTTCGATGTATATTTTGGACGAACCGAGCGTTGGTTTGCACCCGCGAGATACGGCGCGTTTGGTGACGGTTTTGAAGAATTTGAGGGACATGGGCAACACCGTCGTCGTGGTCGAACACGAAGAAGAAGTGATAAAAAACGCCGATTTTCTAGTAGATATGGGGCCAGAAGCGGGTATTAACGGCGGTCACGTCGTTTTTGCAGGTGATTATAACAAGATTTATACGGAGGCCGCGAACAGCCTAACGGCGAAATATATGAACGGCTCAATGCAAATTGAGACCCCCTCAGTACGACGGCGCGGGGTGCATTGGTTGGAATTAAAAGGCGCGCGGCAACACAATTTGAAGAATGTATCCATAAAAATTCCTTTGAATACGTTGACCGTCGTGAGTGGCGTGTCGGGTTCGGGCAAAACGACTTTGGTCAAACAGATTTTGCATCCCGCTTTGCAACGCGAACTTGACCCCTCAGTAGCCGTTGCCCCCGGGCAATTCGACAGTTTGACGGGCGATATTAAAAAATTGACGGGCGTCGAAATGATTAATCAGTCGCCGATTGGCAAGTCCTCACGCTCAAATCCCGTGACCTACGTGAAGGCGTATGACGAAATTCGAGATTTGTTTTCAAAGCAACAATTGTCGAAAATCCAAGGCTATAAGCCAGGTCAATTTTCGTTCAATACCGACGGCGGACGTTGCGATACCTGCAAAGGCGAGGGCGAAATTGTGGTCGAAATGCAGTTTTTGGCCGACGTTCATTTGGAATGCGAAGAATGTCATGGCAAGCGTTTCAAAGCTGAAACGCTTAATGTTATGTATAAAGGAAAAAACATTTATGATGTTTTGCAGATGTCAATTGACGAAGCAATTGAGTTTTTCAAGGATGAAAAAGGGATTTTGCAAAAAATCAGACCCCTCAGTAATGTCGGCCTCGGCTACGTTCAATTGGGCCAATCAAGCTCAACTTTGTCGGGTGGTGAAGCACAACGTGTTAAACTCGCCTCGTTTTTGACGAAAGAACACAACCGCGACCACGTTTTCTTTATTTTCGACGAGCCAACAACGGGTTTACATTTTCACGACATCAAAAAACTCTTGGATGCCTTGAACGCTCTGGTCGAAAAAGGGCATACCGTTATGGTCGTCGAACACAATATGGAGGTGATAAAATCCGCCGATTGGGTGATTGATTTGGGGGCTGAAGGTGGAAAATTGGGCGGCCATCTCGTTTTTCAAGGCACGCCCGAGGGCTTGGCGAAGGTTGAAGAATCATTTACGGGGCAGTTTTTGAAAGAGAAATTTGTTTGACGATTATATAAGAATTTCAAACAGCGTCGTCATTGCGAGGCACTATTATCCCTCATCGGGACTTTTACTTTGGAATGACGCTAAAAGTGGCGTAAAACGTTCGGGGAACTTTGAAAGTTCCCC
>JAYSRS010000128.1:0-2124 GCA_043720935.1 Saprospiraceae bacterium | reverse complement strand
TTGACGTACTTCTTGACGTACTTCTTGACGTACTTCTTGACGTACTTCTTGACGTACTTCTTGACGTACTTCTTGACGTACTTCTTGACGTACCTCTTGACGTACCTCTTGACGTACCTCTTGACGCGCCTCTTGACGCGCCTCTTGACGGATTTCTGACTTCATTTCCATCCTAAGATTTCGCTTAACCATGTCGAAATAGTCTTGATTATTAAGAACAAAGTCTTCATAATCCATCGCATAGTTGAAGTCATTCATGTCGAAATTATTGACTGCTAACTCGTTCATAATCATTGAAAATATTGGATCATCTTTGTAAATTAAAAAATCTTCTTCCGTATTATTGATATTTTTTGTTGCTTCCGCAAATTTAAACCATCTTACATACTCGGCCATGACACCGCTTTTGATAATATTTTTTTGAAAAATAAATATCAGTTTATTTTTGGCCAAAAAACTTATACCTTTCGCATCGTTGTCTAAGATTTTGAGCATTTCTGCCCGAAGTTTCAACAGCATTTGCCAATCATTCGCACCCCAAATCGCCTCATCTCGCATGAAATCGGTTAACAAATCGGGTGTCAACGAGAACGAAATCATATTTTCTTTGTAGCCCAACGTATCGTCAACCATCCAAATAATGGTCGTTGTCGGCTCGATTTGGTTATAATCCCGCGTTTTGTACTCTTTTCCATCAAACGTTTTAACGGTTACGGGCGTAAGCAATTCTAACTGCAAGGACGTGTTGTTGCAATCGTACATATAAAAACGTTTAACAACGTCGTTCTTGTACCATTGCTGCATATCCAGAATGACATATTGCCCATTAATCTTGCAGCGATAATCGAATTCGATATAGGCGGCGTCAATCGTCAGCTTGGTTTTGCGGGGAAAAGGCGCTATTTCCGTAATCTCAACGCCCAATACATCTTCCAAAAAACGTTTCACTATCGGAATTTTCTTGAATATCCGTTCAAAAAAACGGTTGTAATTGATGGGTGCTAAAAACATCGGCTCTAAGTGATTTGTTTTCTGAAAAAATACGTGTACCTAATGAAAGTGACGCAAGTTAGATATAGTTATTGATACCACAAATAAAATAGCAAAAAAATGACGCTAAAAAAAGAAAAAACCCAACAATTCAACAATTCACAACAATTTCGTAGCTTTTCAAAAACACTTTTTTACCCCGTTCGGTCAAGGTAAAATCTTCAAAAACCAAGGTAAATTCAGGATAATGTTCCAATTGTGGCCGTTTGTGTGGCGTTATCACTACTACGTTTTTGGTTAATCTAAACAATTGATTAGCAAGGGCATACAACATTTTTTCATCGCACAAGTGCAGCGCAAACGATGAGATAATGGCTGAATATTGCCCTTCCACCTTAGCCGCTAATCGGCCTTTTACGATGTCTTCAAAACCATAATTAAAACACGGCAAACCCGTATTTTTCACAAAAAGCCGCTTCGTAAACGGGTCGCAACCGACGACATCGTCAAAACCAAGGCCCCTCAGTATCAACGCCACTTCTCCACCACCACAGGCCAAATCCAAGACTTTGGTGTAGTCAATGCTGCTTTTATTTTGTTCCAAAAGCTGCTGAATGTACGGAAAATGTGGATTTTCATAGGCATCAGCGTTTTTTTGATAATAGGCTTCGACACCTTTTTCAGCGTATTCCGTTCGGATGGCTTTTTTCATTTTATTCCTATAAATTTGTGGCGAATGTAGCATTTTCCGCTAAAAGGACGGATGGACTATTCGGTTTGTAAATTGAGCCTCTTAGTCAAAGAGCCTTAACCGCTTTCTATCCCTCTCCGTATTTTAGCAATTATTGCCTTGAAATGGTCAAAATACTGAGGGGGGGTATTAAAAAAACTTACAACGTTGGCAACAATAAAACCGTCTAAAAAACGTTTTACTTCGGCTCAAATTAACCACTTTGCAAGACATCATTTCCGCTTTTTTCTCGTAAAATACTTTTTTTTTATAACCCAATTTCTGCAAACTGCCCCCGAAAAGGGTAGGTTTTCAAGCAGAAAAATTACTTTTGCGGCCACAGGGGGTTTTCACACAGAGTTCACAGAGGACACAGAGTTTTAATTCCCTTCTTAGTGACAAAA
>JAYSRS010000127.1:0-5930 GCA_043720935.1 Saprospiraceae bacterium | reverse complement strand
TTAAAAATCGAAGATTTTTAAACAAAAAACAACGTCGCCCCAATAGATTACTTTCAATGGCGATTTTTGAGCGTAGCGAAAAAGAGCCAGTAAACCGTCTTTTCGGCGTAAAAAATTCTGAATTTTCGTTGTTAGAAAATTCGGGATGATTCATGTGGGGTTTGAAAAATATCAAAATACTGAGGGGTCTATTTTTCCTCAATGAGCAAATGATAGCGTTTAATGTCGTGTTCCAACAATTCATTTTCGTCTCTTTGATACAGAAAAGCACGGCGTCCATTGATAAAAATGGGGTTTGAAAGCGTTGAACTCGGTATATTTTCAATCACTTCGCTCAAACCGTCAAACTTATTCGGCAAGACTGCACCTTCGGGTTGCGACAAGTCTTCTCGATTCAAAGACAGCCAAAAATACGTTGCTTGCTCATAATTTGGAAAAGCGGCATAAGCAACAAGCCCGCCTATCAAGCCAAAACCGATGCTCAATCCTAATTTTGTATTCGATTGATCCACATATTTGTACGAACCAAACTGCATTTCAATTTTATCGCCGCGTTTTCTAGCCGTTAATGATAAACCGTCGTCACGCATGAAGTTTGATAACGCTTTGTTGTCTTTAAAAGGCTTTTTTTTATCGGCAAACCAATAACTTTTTTTCTTCATAAAAACGGCGGAGTTTTTAAAGCCAAAAGTGTCCTGCGGCGAAAATTCCCAACGCCGTACCTCTCTAAACGAATCAAGCGTTTTGGCAATCAAAATGCCTTTTTCACCATTTGACCACGCTTGAAAAAGGTAGTCATCAATGACAAAAGAGGCCGTTGACGGCGCGTTGAGCGTATGATAACCAATCACGTTAGGTTTTGTGAAATAGACATTGCCCACGTCAATTGTGGCATTTTGGCAATTAACCGTAACGATTTTTTCCATTTTTGATTCATCTCGCCCCTTTTTCAAGGAAAAAACCAGCTTGTCGTTGCTCAAATACAGTTTTTTATCACTTGCACCCGCCGCCATATCGGTTTCACCAAGCGGGTCAATCGCAGACAACGGTGGTACAACCTTAAATAAATTTTTACCCTTAAAAACGTTGTGCCATGTCTCGTTAATATCGGATAAATCAGGCAAGGCATAACCTTTATAGCTTTGGGCAACGTTGTTTTCAATCTTCAAAACAGACAACGAATCTTTATATTTATTGTGAAAAAGCGTCGCCAAATAATGCCTTTTTCCATCCGATAAACACCTAATATAACTCAAGTCTTCGAGTTTATCTAGCTCGATGACTTTGCCAAAATTATAGGATAAATTTTCTTTATCTATCTCTAATTTTCTTAAAAATGGGATAAAATTAGGCCGATAATCGGCAAAATAAAGTGTAAGATGTGTCGCATTGATGTCTTTAAAAACAAAGTTGCCATCCCACGAGCCGCAATTTGTTTCCGATTGACGTAAAATGTTAAGCACAGAATCCGTTTCGATGATGCACAAGGACGCTTTTTTGGCAAAGCCTTCGTTTCGGAGGAAAACAAAATACGTTTTTTGCGCCGCCGAATCGTTGAAAACGTAGGGTATATCATACGTTTTTTTCATTTTAAAATCAATCGTAAAGGATTGAGCAACAAGGAATTGCGTAGCAAAAAGCAGAGAAAAAAATAAAAAAATGGGCTTCATGTTTTGAATCAGAAGTTTAGATTTTTTAGAAAAAAAGTGAATGATGTATTAGAAGAAATTGTTTACGAATATCTTGCGGCGAAGTTTGAAGACTTCACAATAAAACTGTAATTTTGCTATTGAAAATTACCAATCACATTAAAATCAATCATAGATGGCAAAAGACAAATACCACTATCAAGTCAAAGAAGCACTTGAAAAAGAAGGTTGGACAATCACACATGACCCTTACTTTATTCGCCTCGGTAAGCGAAAAGGCTATATTGATTTGGGCGCGGAAATGATTGGCGCAGAACGAGCTACAGAAAAAATTGTCGTTGAAATTAAAAGTTTTTCAGGCGTTTCGGACGTTGATGAATTTGAAGATGCACTCGGACAATTCTTGCTTTATAAATTGGCATTGACTAAAAAAGAGCCAAATCGCGTTTTGTATTTGGCCATGCCACGTGATTTTTACAATGATCTTTTTGATGATGCTTTTTTCTTAGAAGTGCTTAAAATCTATCAAGTTCACATTATTATTTATGACTATAAAAATAGCCTTATTGAGCAATGGATAAAATAACGAACTATAAAAACATTGTGCGTACATTATCGCAATACATCGCGTCTATTTCGCCTTCTGACGAAAACGTTGAAACTCAATTGATTATGGATGATGAACGCGCGCACTATTTGCTTTATTCCGTCGGTTGGGAAAATAAAGATTATCGAGAATACGCGCCTTTTGTCCACATTGACATCAAAGCCGATGGCAAAGTCTGGATTCAACACGATGGAACAGATTTGAAAATCGCCCTCCTGCTTGCCGACAAAGGCATCCCTAAAAGCGATATTGTTCTAGGCTTTCGTTCGCCCTATCGTCGTCAAGATATGGCAGAGTTTGCAATGGGATAAGTTTATACCCCTCAGTATAAATCATCAAAAAGCCTTGTAAACAGTTGTTTACAAGGCTTTTAAACGTAATTTAAAAACAAATTAATGACATTCCAAAACACCCTAGCCTTCGCGCAATCGCTCGACAAAAATGACCCCCTCAGTAAATTTCGGTCTGAATTTCTTTTTCCGATGCACAATGGCGAAAAAGCGATTTATTTCTGCGGCAACTCCTTGGGTTTGCAGCCAAAATCAGTGCGTGCGGCTATCAACGCTGAGTTAGATTATTGGGAAATGTATGGCGTAGAAGGTTGGTTTTCAGGTGATAAGGCGTGGTTGTCGTATCATCAAGAACTGGCTGAACGCGCCGCCCCGATTGTCGGTGCAAAGCCTTCGGAGGTCATTGTGATGAATACTTTGACAGTGAATTTACACCTTTTGATGGTTTCTTTTTACCGCCCGACGCCGCAACGTTTCAAAATTATTATGGAAGCGGGTGCGTTTCCGAGCGATCAATATGCCCTTGAAACGCAAGTCCGTTTTCATGGTTTTGACCCCTCAGTAGCCATTGTCGAAATTGCCCCGCGAGACGGCGAACATTGTTTGAGGACAGAAGATATTGTGCAAGTCATTGAAAATGAAGGAGATACAGTGGCACTTGTTTTGTTCGGCGGCGTCAATTACTATACAGGACAATTTTACGATTTAGAAAAAATTGCTGAAACGGCTCATAAAATCGGCGCGACCGTTGGTTTTGACCTCGCTCACGCGGCAGGGAATGTGCCTTTGCAGTTGCATGATTGGCAAGCCGATTTTGCGGTTTGGTGCGGCTACAAATACCTCAATTCGGGGCCGGGAGGCATCGGTGGCGCGTTTATTCACGAAAAACACCACAATAACAAAGACCTTCCACGTTTTGCAGGTTGGTGGGGTCACGACGAACAGCAACGCTTTAAGATGGAAAAAGGCTTTATTCCGATGTCAGGCGCGGCAGGTTGGCAATTGTCAACGGTGCAAGTGTTGCCGTCGGCGATTCATCGGGCAAGTTTGCGGCTGATTGAACAAGCAGGCGGTATTGATGTTCTAAGGCATAAATCGGTGCAATTGACGGCGTTTTTAGAGTTTATTTTGAGAAAATCGTCCCAAAAATTTGAAATTATTACCCCCTCAGTATTTGGCGATTCTAGCGTTCAAGATTTGACAACTTTTAAAAAGTTGTCAAATCTGAATCCATCAAATGCCAAGACTCGCGGGGCGCAATTATCCATTTTGACAGATGAAAATGGTAAAAAACTGTTCGATAAACTCGCCGCAAATGGCGTGATTTGCGATTGGCGCGAGCCAAATGTGATTCGCCTCGCACCTGTGCCGTTGTACAATTCGTTTGAAGAAGTGTGGCGCGTCGGGCAACTTATAAAGAGTTGAACGCGTTTTTTTTGTCATTTAGAAGGAATCTCTATTTTGTGTGTTTTAGATTTGCACACACAAAATAGAGATTCCTTCTGAATGACAAAAAATAAAAGAGATTCCTTCTGAATGACAAAAAATAAAAAAAATGAAAATAGGCATTATCGGCGCAGGTATCGCAGGTTTGGCGACCGCCGCAAGATTGGCGAGTAATGGGCATGAAGTCCACGTTTTTGAAGCAAATAGCTATGCGGGCGGCAAGTTATCAGAGTTCAGTTTGACTGTGCCAACTCAAAATTCACAACCCGTTTGTCATCCAGAAGGAACAAAACTCGAAACTCAAAACCCAAGAGTGTATCGCTTCGATGCGGGGCCGTCGTTGTTCACGATGCCTCAGTATATTGAAGACCTTTTCAGAGCGGCTGATGTACCGATGAACGACTATTTTCAGTACGATACAATGCCCGATGTTTGTCATTATTTTTGGCAAGATGGCACAGCTTTGACGGCTTGGGCAGACGCCGATAAATTTGCAGAAGAAGTGCATAATCAATTAGCTATCAATCCTTTAATCGTCAAAAAAACGTTGGCTGCCGCCAAACGAAAATATGATTTGACGGGCGTTATTTTTCTTGAAAACAGTTTGCACAAAGCCAAAACTTGGCTCACGGCGAAGGTCTTGAAATCACTGATTTTGATGCCCACTTTTGATATTTTCAAGACGATGAACGCCACGCACGAGCAGCTCGCAGAAGGGCATCCCAAATTTGTTCAATTACTCAATCGCTTTGCCACGTATAACGGTTCTAATCCATATCGAGCGAGTGGCATGCTGTCTGTTATTCCGCATTTTGAGCATGGGATTGGCTGTTTTTATCCCGTCGGCGGCATGAATAACATTACAAAAGCGGTGTACGAATTAGCGAAATTGAAAGGCGTTCAGTTTCATTTTAATACGACAATAACGGAAATAATTGTCGAAAATCACAAGGCGGTTGGCTTGAAATATGCGATTAATGATGCTATTAATGACGGGGTGACTAGCAGTCACCCCGTCATTTTGGCTCAAAATACTGAGGGGGTGCTTTCCCAACTCAAAACTCAAAACCCAAAACTCAAAACTCCTTTCGAAGAATTAAATACAGCTACAAACAACGCACCGTTCTCCCTACAACTCAAAACTCCTTGTCATTCAGAAGGAACAAAACTCAAAACCCCTTTCGATAGAATCGTCTCAAATATGGACGTTTATTTTACGTATAAAAAATTGTTGCCCAATGAAAAACATCCCGAACGGACACTAAATCAAGAGCGTTCGACTTCCGCGTTGATTTTTTATTGGGGTATTAAACAGTCATTTCCGCAATTGGGATTGCACAATATTTTCTTTTCGGATGATTATAAAAACGAATTTGATACGCTAGATAAAGGCGATGTAAGCAACGACCCAACGATTTACGTTAATATCACGTCAAAATTGACACCTACAGACGCACCTGACGGTTGTGAAAATTGGTTTGTTTTAATCAATGTGCCGCACAACGACGGGCAAGATTGGGCAAGCATCACACAACGCGTTCGTCAAGTAGTTATAGATAAAATGAGCCGTGCGTTAAACGTTGATTTTCAAAAACTTATCGAAGTAGAAGATGTTTTAGACCCCCTCAGTATAGAAGCTAAAACGGCGAGTTTTGGCGGTGCTTTGTACGGCACGAGCAGCAACGCATTGATGTCCGCTTTCATGCGTCACCCCAATTTTTCTTCTGAAATCAAAGGCTTGTATTTTGTCGGCGGGTCGGTGCATCCTGGCGGCGGGATTCCGTTAGCGTTGTTGTCGGCTAAAATTGTGGATGAGAATTTCAAGTGATTTAATGGCGCACTGATTAGACTGATGCGACTGATTTTCACTGATTTTTAGTTTCCTTCTGAATGACAAAAAGAAACTAAAAATCAGTGAAAATCAGTCGAATCAGTCTA
>JAYSRS010000126.1:0-5934 GCA_043720935.1 Saprospiraceae bacterium | reverse complement strand
CGCCGTTGCAATCAGTACATTAGACCCCTCAGTAATTTCAGCTTTTGCAGGGCTTTTAAGCGACAAAACGGATAACTCCTTGATAAACAAGCGTTTAGCCGTTTTAAAAATCGGACTGTTTGCAGGTGTTTTGACTGCACCTTGCACGTAGGTGTCATTTTTAACCATGTGCAAACTTTTTGATGTGAATTCTACGCCAAAGGCTTTTGACAAATTATTAAAATGTGGAATTTCACAATTCGCCGTATCGTTTGCCATGAGCATCAAAACGCCGCCATTTCTGACATACGTTTTTATTGCTTCGATGTGTTCCGCTTCAACATAATTAGGTGTCGGCGTTTCCTTTTTTGAATCAGGGTCAACGATAATATAAACGGACGCATTTTTTAAATTCTCAACCGTCGGTGCAACAGCTAAACTGTCCGTTTTTGCCCCAAAATTGCGAAAAATATGCCCCCAAAACGTGAATTCGCCGTGTGCGCCACCTTCCCATGTGTAGTGAAAACGGTCGTTTGACCACTCGTTTGTCTTCGCATCTTTCTTAAATTCATGGTTGAAAAAATAGTCCAAAACGACGGTTTTTCCTTGTCCAATCTGCCCATTTGCTAGGTTTTCCATCTCAACGCTTGCCATCATAAACGGGGCTGCCCCTTTAATATCATCCGTCCGTTGCGGCTCAGTAATGTAATAGCGAAAACTGCCATCGCGGTAAGGCACACCGCCCAAACCTGCTACCATGCACACATGATTGAGGTGAATGTAGCCTTGTCCGTCAGTTGATATAAATTCTTTTAAGATACCATTGTAGGCTTTTTTAGCAGAAACCAAGTATTTTTTATCCAAAACGCCTTGTCGAACGCCTTTCAAAAGGGCATAACAAAACATACTCGAACCTGATGCTTCCAAATAATTGCCCCCCTCAGTAGGCTTGTCCAAAATTTGATACCAAACGCCCGTTTTAGGGTCTTGAACTTTTACTGCGGCTGCCGCCAAACGTTGTAAAATGGCTTCAATTTCCTTTCTTTTTGGATGATTTGTAGGAAAATAATCCAAAACATCGACCAAAGCTATGGCATACCAACCCATCGCCCGACCCCAAAAATGCGGCGAATGTCCTGTTTTTTTATCTGCCCACGGCATTTCGCGGTCTTCGTTATAGGCGTGAAAAAGCAAACTCGTTTTAGGGTCAACGGCGTTGTGTTCCATCAAAATTAATTGATTGGCTACTTCATCAAAATTTTGTAACTCATTGAAAATCAACGAATATTCAGCAAAAAAAGGCTCTGCCATGTATAAGCCATCGAGCCACATTTGCGACGGATAGCGTTTTTTATGCCAAAACCCACCGTCTTTTATGCGCGGTTGCGTAACGAGTTGCGAACGAAAAGTTTGCGCCGCTTTTTTATATTTTTCCTTGCCCAACACCTTATAGAGCAGCAAACAGCACCGTGCAGGCGGCAACATATCCAAATTGTAATCTTCTAAAACATACGTCCGCACCGTGCCGTCTTCTTGTACGAAGGCATCAATGAGTTTTTGAATATAATTAAAATACTTGGCGTCGCCCGTTTTATGCCACACCTGTTCAATCCCAACAAGCAGAACGCCGAGCTCATAATTCCACCGTTCGGGCTTGGTTTTGTCGTAAACGAGGCCGTTGTCGTGCTGCAACATGAGGGTTGCGGCCATGCGTTCCGACCACTTTTGCGGCGTTTGCGGTGCTTGGGCTTGCGCGATTGTTGCGCTAAAAAGGAGAGAGAAAAGTACGATTCTTGCTGTTGACATTAATTATTTCAAATTTTAGATTTCAGATTTTAATGTGTTGATTGATTGTACGGATTACACCGCATCGTAAAAGTCGGTTTGAATCTTAATATTACCAAGATTTTGCAGCTACGCCGCAATTAGGCAGTGACCATAACTACTTAATGCTTAGTTCTAGTGAGCATTTACATTGACTTTCGCAATGACTTTTATGAATAAAAAACGAGTGAAAAACGTCCCAAAACGGGCTTTATACTGAGGGGGTATAAAATGAATTTTGAGTTCTAAAATATTGACTATCAATTGATTGGACGGCTTTGTTTAGATGTCGGGTGCATTTAGCAATTAAATTTGACACCCAAAATAAATAGACGATTATTTACGTTGTCACCCTAAATTTAGTCTATAAATCCTTTTTCAAAAACACCATTTTATAGACCCTTAAACTGACAGCGAAATTAGACGGAGTTAATAAACTAAACCATTGTTTTTGCGGCAACGTTTCCGAGAATCGCTTTAAAATGGGCTTTATACTGAGGGGGTCATTTCAATTAGAACGAACGTTACAATTTTTCTATTTTGAATTGTTTTTGAGATTTCGCCGATAATAAAATTCTATCTTTGGCGGAATCTGTTTTTAAATAAAAAATAACGGAATCATCGGTTATTTATAGCACGGCGGCGTAGCTGCAAAATCTCGGTAATATAACTCATGAATACACGATTTTAAATGCGGTGTAACCGCAAAACAAGCGGTTTCGCGGTCACACCGCGTAAAAAAATGGTGGTTTATTTAATATTACCGAGATTTTGCAGCTACGCCGCAGCGCGATAATTAACCGATTAACTCGTAAATTTATCCTTTATCCTTTATAAATCATCATTCATTTCAAACCATTTTTCAATGAAAAAGCTAAGTATATTTCTCCTCGTCGCCAGCCTCTTTGCGGCTTGCAAAAACGACCCTAAAACGGCAAATGCCAATGCCGTTAAAGACGTTGTGGCGTCAAACATTGACACATCAGTCAGTCCCGCCGACGATTTTTTCCTATTTGCTAACGGCGGATGGATTAAGGCAAACCCGATTCCCGCTTCCGAAAGCAATTGGGGCATCGGCAAGGTTTTGCAAGAAGACATTTACAACAAAATGCGAAAAGTAGCCGAAGATGCCGCCCAAACTCCTGCTCAATTGGGAACAAATGAGCAGAAAATCGGCGATTTTTGGGCAACAGGCATGGACACAGCCACGATTGACCAACAAGGCATCGCGCCTTTGAAACCTGAATTGGACGAAATTGCGGCGATAAAAGACGTAACAGGCTTATTGAATATGGTCGCCAAATTGCAGACCTATCAAGTCTCCACGCTTTTCTCGCCTTATGTCACGCAAGACGAAAAAAAGTCAGACCAATACGCTTTGTACCTCTGGCAAGGCGGTTTGGGATTGCCAGAACGCGATTATTATTTCAACAAAGATGAACGCAATACAAATATTAGAAAAGAATATCTCACGCATCTTGCCCGACTGGCGCAATTGATGGGTGAAACCGAAGCGGTTGCCCTAAAAAAAGCGGATGGCGTGATGAAAATCGAAACGTTTTTGGCCACCGCCCACCGTAAAATGGAAGCCCTGCGCGACCCGCATAAGAATTACAACAAAATGAGTGTCAATGAGTTACAAAAATTGACCCCCTCAGTAAACTGGCAAAATATGTTCGCCACAACGGGTATTAAAACCGATACCGTTATCGTCGGACAACCCGAATTTTTCAAGCAGATGAACGCTGCGTTGACAAAATTTCCCATCGAAGATTGGAAAACCTACTTGAAAATACAGTTGGTCAGCCGTTTTAGCACGGCGTTGAGCAAGCCGTTTGATGATGAAGATTTCAATTTTTCGGGCAAAATACTGAGTGGTCAGAAAGAACAAAAACCGCGTTGGAAACGAATGCTTGACGCCCTCGAAGGGCAGCTAGGTGATGCTTTGGGGTCATTGTTTGTAAAGGAATTTTTTCCCGAAAAAGCCAAAATGCGCTACGTTAAAATGGTGGACGACGTGAAAGGTGCTTACGCCGAACAAATCCAAAACTTAGATTGGATGAGTCCGACGACCAAAACAAAGGCGATTGATAAACTCAACAAAGTAACCAGAAAAGTTGGTTATCCCGACAAATTTAAGGATTTTAGTGCCATGTTGATAGATAAATCGAGCTTCGTCCGCAACAACGTGACGGCCAACAAATGGTGGTATAATTTCAATATATCGAAACTTGGTAAGCCCGTTAACCGAGAAGAGTGGGGGATGACGCCGCAAACGTATAACGCTTATTACAATCCGTCGAACAACGAAATTGTCCTTCCTGCTGCTATTTTGATGGTGCCAGGCTTTGCCGATGACCAAATTGACGACGCTGTGGCTTACGGTTACGTGGCGGCTTCGACAATTGGCCACGAAATCACGCATGGTTTTGATGACCAAGGACGGCAATATGATGCGGCAGGGAATCTCGTTGCATGGTGGTTGCCCGAAGACTCAACAAAATTTACACAACGCGCCAATATGCTCGTCGCGCAATTCAACGAATACATCGGCGTTGACACGATGCACGTGCGCGGTTCAGCGACTTTGGGCGAAAATATTGCCGATTTAGGCGGCGTCGTTTTGGGTCTAAAAGCCTTTAAAAAGACGGAACAGTTCAAAAAAGGTGAAAAAATCGCAGGTTATACGCCTTTGCAACGCTACTTTTTGGGCTATGCCTTGGGTTGGATGGGCCATCAAAGAAAAGAAAGATTGGCACGTCAAATTATGACCGACGTTCACGCCCCCGCAAACCTCCGCGTCAATGGGCCGTTTGTCAATATTCCAGAATTTTATGAAGCGTTTGGCATCAAAGAAGGCGCGAAAATGTGGCGCGAGCCAGCTAAACGGGTGGCAATTTGGTAAGTGTAGATTTATGGTGAAGAAATAGGCCCCTCAGTATAAAACGTCAAAACGCCTTGAAAATGATGGTTTTCAAGGCGTTTTGGCGTTATATACTGACTGACTACTGAGGGACTTATTTACCCGTTCTCGCTAAAACCGTTAAATCAAAATCTCCAATTTCGTCGTTCTGCCGCGTTTCACCTCCACATTGTCGATGGTTTTGACCTCGCCGTTTGGCAACGGGACTTCAATGGTGTAAAAACCTGCTTCGGCAAATTTGAACACAACATACCCTTTTTTGCTGCTTTTTTCGGCCATATTTGTTTCCGAAACCCGTGCCGTTTGATTCATCAAGGCAGTCTGTGTGGTCGCAGATTTGAAAGTGGCGCGGATTTGCGTAGCGGCGGCGGCGCGTTTTTTGAGACCCAAAATGTCTGTAATGTCCTCGTAGAACGCATCATCGAAGCCAATAAATCCTGCCGCAACGTTCAAGATTTGCTTTTGAGAATGTACCTCCTCGAAAATAGCCATCCGTTGTTTGGTTGCCTTTTTCTTGTCGGTTTTTAAGATTTGAACTTTGGGCGTTTGTGTTTCAAAAAGGGCGATGTTTGTTTCAATGGCCGTCAAACCCTCACTAGAAACGCCCATGTCTGCCCATTTTGTTTCAAATTTACGGACTTCCGTAACGACTTCTTTGCAAACAGCCGCTAACTCACCTTGCGGGGCGCGCATAAATTTGGTGCGTAGGGTTTTGAGGTCAGATTCTAAGGCCACATCTTTGGCCTCAAAAGCACTGCTGACCATGACGTTACACAACCGACCGACGCCTGTTTTCAAATAGTCTATCGTGTTGTTTTTTTCCAAAGTCAACCCTTTTGTGGATTGTTGAGCGAGGTTGTTGATAGCCGAAACGGGCGCAAGGTCAGTCTCAAATTTGGTCATCAAACGCGCCCAAGCAGGTACTTTTTGTGCTTTTTCGGGAAAACGTTGCGCTAAGGCAACGAGGGCTAAACAAGTTTTTTGTTTTACTTTTTCTGTTGCAGTCATTTTTTCTATTGATTTTAAAAAACAGTTAGGAAAACGTGGTGGATTGTTTGGGTATGTTTACTGCGTTGCTTGTATGTTTACTTTACGAATACAAAAATAACGTATAATTTAGAATTTATTGTATTATCTAGGGGCATTAACATATCATTTAGAAGCTTAGGAACGTTGAAAAAATAAAAGCGCATTTTACGGGCTGTTTC